>DOYO01000048.1 GCA_003518475.1 Acholeplasmataceae bacterium | reverse complement strand
GTGTAAGGCGTTGTGTTGAATAACACGAGTCTTTCGACTTTAGCGGGGTTTTTCACTGCGAAAAGGATTGCAACCTCACCGCCGTATGAAATGCCTACAATGCTGACTTTTGAAAGCTTTAATTCTTTTAACAAAGTCTCGATGATATCGACTTGGATAGATTGCGTATATTCGCTGTTGGGTAGTTTATCGCTTTGTCCCTGATCGATGAAATCAAGTCTGATGAGCTGATTCTGATGAGTCAAGGATTTAACAAAAGGTTCCCAGCTTTTGGTCGACATCATGATGCCGTTCAAAATCAAGATTGGTTTGCCTTCACCCTGAACATCATAGAATATTGATCTTCCCTTAAAATTTAAGTTTGCCATATTAAGCTCCTATGTAGCCTAGTTTGATTGCTTCTTGAGTTAGTTCATCTCTGAACTTTGGATGTGCGATGCTGATCAAGAGCTTCACGCGTTCAGCAACTGAAGTTCCTCTCAAGCAGACACAACCGTATTCTGTGACGACATAATCGACATCTGCTCTAGATAATGTGACTGCAGCGCCTGGTTTCAGGAATGGAACGATCTTTGAGATTTCTTCACGTTCTCCTGTGACAGGATTTTTCACATTCGCTGTGGAGTATAACGTGATGAAGCTCATGCCGCCCTTGGAGTTTTGAGCACCGACTGCAGTATCCACCTGGCCGCCTGTGCCGGAAAACTGTTTGTGTCCAATCGATTCGGAAGCGCATTGTCCGGTCAGATCGACTTCAATGGTCGTATTGATGGAAACCTGGTTGTCGTTTAATCCGATGATATGGGGATCATTCACATAGTTGCCGTTCAGTATTTGAACGCTTGGGTTGTTATCGATGAAATCATATAATTCTTGAGAACCTAAAGCGAAGCAGCAAACATGCTTGCCCTGGTGTGTTGTTTTCTTGGATCCGTTCGCAGCTCCCGCTTTGACAAGCTTCATCAAACCGCTTGTAAACATTTCCGTGTGGATACCTAAATCTTTCTTATGAAGAAGCGCGTGCGCAACAGCATTTGGTATGCCGCCGATGCCAAGTTGCAGCGATGATCCATTTTTAATCTTTGCAGCAATCAGATTCCCGATGGCGATATCCTTTTCGTTTGGTTCGACATCTGGAAGCGTTGGCGCAGGATAATCCACATTAACCATATAATCCACATGGCTGATGTGTAGTTCAAGATCTCCAAAGGTTCTTGGAAATTTCGGATTAATCTCTAGAATGACGATATCTGCAAGCGATACTGCTTCCTTCTCATAAACATTAGATAACGAGAGAGAAACATAACCATGCTTGTCAGGAGGTGTTGCAACTCCAACATAAATATTAGGTTTTGCATGTTCAAAACGCTTACGACCAGCAAGGTGTAAGTGATTGGGGATAAAAGTGATATTTCCGTTTTCTGATGCTTTTCTCAAATTCGCACCATAAAACCAGCTGTCAACTGAAAATGATGTTTTATAAACAGGATTCATAAAAAATTCAGCATTTTCAAATGGTAAACAGTTTGTAACACGCACACCTTGAACTTCTCCAGCTCTTAGGTGTAATGCCTTTAAAAATTCTTTGGGTTCCGCACCCGCCATGCCGGTAACGATCATATCATTGGATTTGACCAGTTGAATGGCTTCCAGGGTTGTTATTGTTTTTGGAGTTTTCATCATATGCCTCTTTTCTGATAAAAAGTTAAGGTGATGGGGAGAGTTTCCCCTCCCCATCATTTTAACATGTTAAGCTCTTATCGCGTCAATTGTTTCAATTTCTCTTACTTTATCAAAAGTATGAGTTTCAATATTATAATGTAATAATGACATCGCGTTGATACCATGACGTTTGCCGCCACCGAAGTCAACAGTTCCGCCCATTGGGATGTTAAGTGGTGCAGATTCCATAGCCTTGATGAAAGTTTCCCAAGTCAATGTACCAGTTCCAACTCTTTCAATACCTTCAATGAAGTTCATTGCTGCGATATAACCAGCAATAGCGAATGAATTCGCAAGCATCAAAGTCTTGTCGCCTTCTGATAAGAAGGAAGCATTATTGATTGCTTCTGCGAATATAGCTAAATCAGCTTGTCCTGAAGTAGAGAAAATGTCAACCCAAGCATTTGTATAAATATCAAATCCATAAGAAGTAGCAACGTCAACTGCAGTCGCATCCGCATTTACATAGGATGTGAAGACAGGTACTGTCATACCTAAAGTTTGCATAACGCCGATAGCAGCCTTGAAAGGAGCCTGGTTAGATGCAACGATGATAGCTGATACGCCAGCTGAACGGAATGCTTCAACAGCTGTAGTTAATGCAGCAGTGTCAGCAGCAGCGAATGAGCTAAATGTGAAGTTATCAAATACGCCTAAAGTCTTCGCTTCAATTTCAATACCGTCTTTAATGGATAGACCGTCATCAGTTAATGTGTGTAACACACCAAT
The DNA here is from genome assembly GCA_003518475.1 of Acholeplasmataceae bacterium. GTDB lineage: Bacteria > Bacillota_I > Bacilli_A > Acholeplasmatales > Acholeplasmataceae > Peloplasma. Next base: position 19,197 of record DOYO01000048.1, on the reverse strand, counting down.
CTTAGCGTTTGCAGGAAGAGCTGCGTCATCATTAGCACCATAAACAGCTTCATTGATTGCACGAGCAGTCATGATTCTTCCGTCAGTCAAATAAATAGGCTGAACTGGCATAACTGGATCTAGAGGTGATCTTTCGCTATACAAGACGTTAACGCCTGTAGCAGCATAAACCATTGGAACACCAGTTTCTCTGATGATACCAAGAGTGTTGCTTACTGTGCCTGTTCCGAAATGTCCAACAAGTGAGAAGACTTTGTCTTCATTGATTAATGCTCTTGTATTTGCAATACCAACAGCAGCATCAAAGAAACCATCGTCTCTGTTAACATATTCAATTAAACGGCCATTCACGCCACCAGCTTCATTGAACACTTCAAATGCTGCCATCATACCATTCTTGAATGGAATACCGACAAATGATAATGCTCCTGAAAGGACTGCAGTGTTACCTACTTTAATTGATGTTTCAGTGATACCTTGAACAGTAGTCGCACTAACTTGTGCGAAGAATGATGCAGTGAGTTCTTCATAAGTAACGATGACATCGTACTTACCAACAACGCCTTGCGCAAATCCTGACAATGTGTAATCTTCTGGATCAAGAACTTCTTTTCTACCAGTACTGAAAGTAACTTCAACGCTTAAGCCTGCAGGATTAAATGCTTCCTGACGGTTGTAAATTTGTTGAGTAGGTACGGATAGGATAGTCAATCCAAGTGCAACTTCTGGAGCTTCTGGGTCGAAGATTGCAACNNGACAATACGTAGTCAGTTGCTGTTAAGACCATGTCTGTTCCGTCAGAATTGATTGCGGTAACAACCATTCCAGCAGGATCAAATGCATCCCCAACAATGTATTCAACCTTTGTTGGAGGTGTTACTGTCAAACGATCAACAGTAACTTCTTCTGGTGTACAAGCTGCTAAACCAAATGCAGCGATGAGCACGAGAAATAATGCTACGATTCTTTTCATAATTTTCTCCTTTTTCTTTGCCGTTAGGCATATATTCTTATTTGTTTCCTAGAAACAAGTGAATCCTTAGTGACTTGAACCTAAATATGCATTGACGAGCTGTTCATCCTTGAGCAATTTTTCTCCTGATCCTTCGCTCACGATTTTTCCCAACGCGAGAATGTAACCATAATCTGCAATTTTTAACGTTTGAAATGCATTTTGTTCAACGATCAAAATTGTTCTTCCCTGTTCTTTAATGCGCTTGATGATTTCAAAGATGTCTCTGACAATCAACGGTGCCAAGCCTAGCGAAGGTTCATCTAGTAATAGCAGTTTTGGATTTCCCATCAATGCTCTGCCGATGGCGAGCATTTGCTGTTCTCCGCCTGATAAAGTCGATGCTTGTTGTTTTCTGCGTTCATGAAGGATTGGGAAGTATCCGTAAACTTCATCGAGCAAACCCTTGATGATTGTGTTTCGGCTTGATTTGGTTAACATGATGACGCCTGTCTCATCGGAGGTTTCTATAATTCTTTTCTTGATGGAGTATGCACCGACAAGCAAGTTTTCTTCAACGGTCAATCCGTTTAAAATCAATCTTCCTTCTGGTGACTGGACAATGCCCATCGCGGTTATTCTGAATGGATCCTTATTGACGATATTTTCACCATCAAAGTGAATCTTGCCGGATTTAACCTTTACAATGCCTGAGATGGAACGGATGGTTGTTGATTTTCCAGCGCCGTTCGCGCCAAGTATTGCAACAATCGTTCCTTCATTGACATCCATGTTGATGCCTTTAACAGCGCGAATGATGCCATAGTCAATAATTAAGTCTCTGATTTCTAATATGGCCATCTTATTCGCCTCCTAGGTATGCTTCTTGAACAAGCTTGTTGGATTGAATTTCTTTTGGTGTTCCGATAGCAAGCTTCTTGCCGAATGAGATTGCACAGATAGTATCGCAAATTTCCATGACCAGACCCATATCGTGCTCGACGAGGAAGATGGTGCATTTGTAGTCCTTTTGAATCTTGCGGATGGTATGAACCAGTTTTTCTGTTTCAATATCATTCAAGCCTGCAGCAGGTTCATCCAAGATGATTAATCTGGGATTGGTCATCAACGTTCTTGCAAGTTCGACAAGTTTCAAGATGCCATAGGGCAATCCTAGAGGATACCAGTCTTTATAGAGGATGAGATCGAGATCTGTTAGGATTTTGATCGCACGGGCTCTCAATATTTCTTCTTCACGTTTGTATCTTCTGGTATGAACTAGGTGGCTGAAGAAGTTTGTATGATACAAGGTGTGAGCACCGACCAAGAGATTATCCAAGATGGACAGTTCCCAGATCAGTTCAACGTTTTGGAATGTGCGGACGATGCCTTCTTTGATGACGTTGTGAACCTTGAAATCATTGAGTAAAACATTATCTAAATTGCGGTCCTTGTAGATGACTGTTCCGCTGGTTGCCTTATAAAACTGGGTGATGCAGTTAAACACTGTTGTTTTACCTGCGCCGTTCGGTCCGATTAATCCAAAGACTTCACCAGCCTTGACATCAAATGACAAGTGATCGACTGCGACAAGACCACCGAACTTCATGGTCAGATCCCTTAGGGATAAGATGACATCGTCATTCATTTCATGTTGGGTATCTGTAATGTTCAAGGTTGATTTCTGTTTGACGATGGACTCGATTTTTTCTTTCAGCTGTTTATTGCTGATGTCAGTTTTTGACTTTTGTTCAGCAATAATCTTTTCATTTTCTAATAGAAGTGCTTGATTCTTTTCTTCATGCAATTTGTTCAATCTTGCTTTTTCAGCTTCATATGCAATCAGACTTCCTCGAAGTTGAATCTCAGTTTTGGAACGTGCGCTAAATTTTTGATGAACAAGTTCTTTTTTCTCATTGTTCTTTTTTAAAGCAAGATCTTTTTGAAGTTGTGCTTTTGCAAGCAATTCTTCTTTAGCGCTTGGATTCTTGCTCAATCCTCTTTTCAGGGATTGCGCGATTGCTCTTTGCTGCCAAACGAGTTTTTCATCCAACTTTTTAATTAGAGGAGCTTCGAATATTTCTAGATAGGATAGATCTGACAAGGTTTCAAGTTCAAGCGCGTAGAGTTCCTTTTGATGCGATTGACCCATCTTTTTGAGCTCTTTGATGCGTTTTTGATCCAGCTTTTCCTTGATGACATCCACATACTGCGTTTGGTAACGCATTTTGTACTTCAACTGTTCGATTTGATGATTATAGCGGTTATTCAGAGTATTTGCTTTATTGTTTGCCATAGCGATACTCCTTATAGGATCGTATAATACCGTTGATCTGTTTTTTTGTAAAATTAGATAAGTCCTTGAACATGCGGATGATGCCACCTGGATAGAACATGACAACCAAGATGATCAATGCGCCGTTTAGAATAAAGGAAGCATTTCCATAGACTTGGAAGAATTCAATCCGTTTTAAGACGAGCTGGTCTAAACCGAAAATCAACAAGGATCCTAAACCTACGCCCCAAATGGACTTGGAACCGCCGATGACGACTGCAGCAAGGATATTCAAGGATAATGCGATACTCCACATGTTTGGAGTGGTTGCACGGTTGTAAGTCATATAGAGCATGCCGCCGATGACTGCGATGACTGTTGAAATGACGAAGGTCATCAAACGGTATTTCAATACGGAAATACCCATGGCTTGCGCAGCTGAAGTGCTGTTTTTGATCGATAGCATCGCTCTTCCAGTTGGGCTCGCGATGATATTAACGACTGAAATCATCACAACCACCATGAAGAACACGAGAATGAAGTAAACCTCTTCTCGTTCAAGGACTTTACCGAAGAATTCCGGGCGAGCGATTTGAACGCCATTGACGCCTCCTGTGACTGGAGTCCAGAACTTAAAGACTTCAACCAATATCTCCGATAAACCAAGAGTGATGATGGCGAGATACATGCCTTCGATTCTGAGAGAAATAAACCCGACAATCGTACCCAAGATAATTGCAAGCACGACTCCAAGGATGAACGCAACGAAGAAATTCATACCCATTTGATTGAATACGAAACCGATGACGTAGCTGCCGACTCCGATAAACCCTGCGGTTCCGAGTGAAGCCAGTCCGGCGTACCCAAGAAGAAGGGTGAACCCTAAACCAACAATCATGTAAACCCAGATATTTGCTAGAATATCAACCGCTGATGGTTTCAAAATACCAGAGTTGCCCAATACCTGAATCAAAATCATGACGAATGCTGCCAAGAAGATTCCGAAGAACGGATGTTTCGTAAAACTTTGAAAACGATTAAGCAAGGTGAGTTGAGATGTTTTTTTATTTTCCATAGTCAGTTCACACCTTCTTCGCTATCTTTTTACCAAACAAACCGACTGGTTTGATCAGAATGATGATTAATACTAGAATATACACAATCGCGTTCGCCCACGTGTTGGAAACAAACTTCCATGCGAATACGCGCGCAAGTGGAATAATGATAGCTGCGACGATTGGTCCTCCAAAGCTGGAAAAACCACCTAAAACAGCTGCTAAGAATCCATTCACCTGCAAACTGATCATAATATCTGGAGAAAGTGTATAGACGGTTGGAGCATAAAGTGCAGCTGCAAGCGCACCTAAGCCACCGGCGATACCCCAACTCATTGCGGTAATGAACTTGGTATTAACGCCCATCATGCTTGCAACAACTTCATTGGATGCTGTCGCACGAACGCCTAAACCCCATTTTGTATACTTCATCGCAACGAACATGATGGATAAAACAATGATGGCGATGATGATGGAAATCAAATTATGGCTTGGCAGATATAAAGGAATATTACCTCCGACTGGAATCTGATAGACAACAGCGGATAGAGGTTTTGGCGTCGCCATCGGGAAAATCCCGAAGGTGATTGGCAACAAGCCGGAAATAACAAGAATCATNNATTGCGACTCCAAATGCGAACCCTACGATGATACCAATCAAGATAGAGATGATGAGCAGGGTGACTGGAGAACTGTTTGGAAAATTGACTTGGAAATATTTAGAGAAAAATGCGGTGACCGTATACGCAGAAAATGTTGCTATCGAACTTTGAGCAAAGTTTGTCGTATACGATGTTTTAAAAATTAATACAATCGCCATCGTGATCAGGGCGAGAAACGCAGCCCCGGTCAATCCGGAGAAAATCATAGTTAATAGTTGTTGAAGATCCATAGTCTACCCCCATCTTATGATATTTGCCGCCCAGACATATCCAATGCCCGCAGCCAACATGCATACGACGGTTCCGTCTTTCACTTGTCCAGACCGTAATGCTAAATGTAATGATAATATTTGATCGATTTGCCCGATATGACCGTAGTCCTCTAAATAGATGGACTGATCAGGAGACAAACCGAGTTCTGATACCATGGAATCATGACCAGAACGCTTGATATGAAGAATATCTAGGAAGGTGATGTCTTTTCTGGTCATGCTTGATTTTCTTAACGATTCATCAATGCATTTATACCAGTTCGGCATCGATACTTCATTCAATCTGTTCTTCATCTTGACTGGATCCATGAGACGCAGTGATTTCTTCGCTTCATCCATGTTTGCGAGCGTAATTGGATTGCATAAGCCCCCAATTTCGACACCGGCAGTTCTAGATAAAGACCCATCGCCAATCACATGGGATCCAAGCAATAAGTTTTTGTTATAATTCTTCTTTAAGATGATGGCTCCGCCACCAGCTCCAAGATTGTACATCATGGACATGTCTTTATCGGTATAATCGACAAAATCGCCATTTCTGTAACCGCCAACCACCATGATCATGTTGATTTCATCATCAGCAATGAGCATGTCTTTTGCCATCTTCATCGCAGAAACAGTTGTGCAGCAACGATTTTGAACGTCGATGCCCCAAGCGTTTAATGCTCCGATTCTATCTTGGATATATAAAGCAGAAGTCGTTAATGGATATTCCTTCCATTCTTCTGTCACGCTTAAGATCACATTGATCTCAAGTGGATCGACTCCGGTATTTTTTAAGGCATCAAGTGCAGCGAGCGCACCCATTTCCTGTGTTCCGTCTGTAGACATATCGCCAGGTACTGTTTTTTCACGGATACCAAGCTTATCGATGACAGCCTGTTCACTCCATAACCCTTTAGTTGCTTCACTAACTTCTCTGGCAGTAAAACGTCCTTTAGGCAGGTATATTCCGGTTCCAACTATTCCAACATTTGGTTTGTTCATAAGGAACCCCTCTCTTAGATTTTTATTTTTTATTATAAACGCATTCCGCCGTTGACATTGAGTGTATGGCCAGTCACATAAGATGATTCATCCGATGCCAAGAATAATGCAGCGTTTGCAATTTCATTGGGTTGACCGAGTCTCTTCAACATTGTCAATTTAGCGAATTCATCAAGAAGATCCTGAGGAATAGTTTTTAAAATATCAGTCATGATATAACCTGGAGCGATTGCATTGCATCTGACATTCGCGCCTTTTCTAGCAAATTCCTTAGCCCAAGTCATGGTTAAACCAAGGACTCCGGCTTTAGTTGCTGCATAGTTTGCCTGTCCGATGTTTCCAAATACTCCGACTACTGAAGAAATATTGATGATTGAACCGTATCCGTTTGTTTCCATCAAAGGTCCAAACAGGCGTGTCATGTTAAATACACCCTTAAGATTGACGTCAATGACCAAATTCCATTGATCATCTGTCATTTTTCTAGTCATCGCATCCTTGGTAATACCTGCGTTATTGACTAAAATGTCTACTTTTCCATATTTAGCAACAACTTCATCATAAAACTTTTGGATAGCTTGAACATCTGTGACGTTTAAGTGATATCCAAAGACGTTCTTGGCTTCATAGGATAAATCTCCCATATCTGCTGCAATGACTGTTGCACCTTCTCTTGCGAATGTTTCTGCGATAGCTTGACCGAGTCCCTTAGCGCCGCCAGTAACGACAGCAACCTTATTGTCTAATCTTCCCATGTTTGTTTCTCCTTATTTTTATTATTATTTTTTAAACTTTTTTCAAAACGACTGCAGTGCCCATTCCACCACCGATGCATAAGCTGGCAAGACCAAGCTTGGCATCAGGATTCTTAAGCATCTGATACAACAATGTCACAATGATTCTGTTTCCGCTTGCTCCAACTGGATGGCCTAAAGCGATTGCTCCGCCGTTTAAGTTGGTTCTTGCAAGAATTTCTTCTTTAGTGAGGGAGAATTCATCTGTAAGTTCCTTGATAACGCCAAGCGATTGCGCAGCGAATGCTTCATTCAATTCGATCAAGTCCATATCAGAAAGAGTTAATTTAGCCATCTTAAGCGCATTGATGATTGCTGGAGTTGGTCCTAGTCCCATAATTGATGGGTCTACACCACCTTGACCGATACCAACAAGTTCAGCAATAGGCTTTAAATTATGCTTTTTAACATAAGTTTCGCTGGCAAGAATAACGAAGCTTGCTCCATCATTGATTCCTGATGCGTTACCTGCTGTTACACTGCCGTCTTTTTTGAATGCTGGTCTTAATGTGGAAAGCTTTTCTAGATTTGTTGTTCTGTTGATATATTCATCTTGATCAAAAACGATATCACCCTTTTTGGAAGTTATAATCACAGGCACAATTTCATCTTTGAATTGACCAGAATCTTGAGCTTTAGCCGCTTTTTGTTGAGAATGAAAAGCGAATGCATCTTGTTCCTGTCTGGTGATGCCGTATTTTTCAACAATGCGTTCAGCGGTAACACCCATGTGTTGTCCATCAAAAGCATCTGTCAATGCATCATAAATCATGTGATCCTTCATGGTTTGATCACCCATCTTAACACCGGTACGTGTGGTTCCGGGAACTAAGAATGGCGCATAACTCATGGATTCAACACCACCTGCAACAACGAGTTGGTGCATGCCAAGTGCGATGCTTGTATATCCATTCATGACAGTTTTCATGCCGCTTCCGCATGCCATGCTTACAGCATAAGCAGGGATGGATACTGGGATGCCGCTTAATATGGATACCTGTCTTGCGATACCTTGACCAAGTCCTGCAGGTAAAATGTTACCGACAAGCACTTCGTCAATGTCATTTACATTGACTGCAGTTTCTTTTAATAATGTCTTTAGGACCTGTGAACCAAATTGTGCAGGGTGAAGTGGTGCAAGTGTGCCCATGAAAGAACCGGTCGCACTTCTTTTAGCTCCGACAATAAAAACTTTGTTCATGTTAAATCTCCTTTTATATTTACTTTTTCATTGAATATACGGGTATGAATTAAAGCAAAAAACGAGCCTTGGCTTATCAATTGCATGAATTGAGAGTTCCCAGGTGGTTTTTTAATAACTTGAATAAATATTCATAATACGACTTCATTCTATCACAGCAAAAAATGTTTGTCAATCAATCGCACATCATTTGTTGAACAAAATAAAAGCGTTTACAAAAACACGAAGTTATCTGCAGTTTTAAATTGAATTGGTAACGATAATTGAAAAAAATAAAACATTTTCAGTCGTATGAGTCGATTCATTATGTTTTATAAAGATGTATACGTTTACAACATGAATGATGGATTGTTGAAAAATAAGGACTGGATAAATAGAATAGACGATCATTTTCAGATCTCGAATTGTTGCTATGAATTACAAAATCATTTTTGTGATGACTTATTCATAGTTGCGATTTTTCATGACAAGACAAGGATTTTTTTTGAAAAGGTACATAGTAAAACCGTTTTTTCATGGATTCTTCAGTTGCTCGATTGAATCCGACTTTTGAATGTGCGATTTTTCTTGTTGTTTTTTTGTTTTTTTTAGTATACACTTATAGTAGGTGATACCATGAATCAGGCAAATTACCGTCTTCCAAAGAGAAAAGATGGTCAAAAAACGTTTGAACAAATTATTGACACCGCGAAAAAACTGTTTTCTAAAAATGGTTATCAAGCAACGTCAATCAATGAAATTATTCAAAAAGCAGGCATTGCCACTGGCACTTTTTACCTTTATTTTGATGATAAATTCGCGTTATACTCTTATGTTTTAGCGAAATATAGAAAATCTATCCGTCGTGCGATCAGCGAAGGCATCGCACACGCGACGACACGTTATGAAAAAGAACGTTTAGGTTTGAGATCATTTTTGAAGTTCGCTTGGCAGGATCCTCTTGCATACCGGATTATTTGGGAATCGATGTTTGCAGATAAAGCCTTGTTTAGAGAATACTATGAAACATTCAGCCATGACTATGTCAGACAGCTGGATCATGCAGTCAAAGACGGTGAAGTCAGAAATGATGTGGATTTGGAGACCTTATCTTATATTTTGATGGGTATATCAAATTTCGTCGGTCTACAGGTTTTGTTTAGAGATACGCTTTCCGATGAGGATCTTGATAGAATCACTGATCAGGTGATGAAGGTTTTAACTAGCGGCATGTTTACTCAAAAGCTCGAATAGAGCTTTTTTCTTTAGCAAGCATCTTATAATATGTAATATAATGTATGTAACGATGGTTGAGGTGATTTTATTGATCAGATCTTTGGTAAGGATTGCGAATGAACTGAATAAGTTGAATGTGAATTGGGCTCTAGGGGGGTCATTGATGCTTTTTCAATATGGATTGACAGAAAAAGCGCATGACTTAGATATTATGGTTGAACTTGAAGACTATAAGATTGCCGATGCCGTGCTTTCCTCACTGGGAACAAAATTAAAAAAAAGGGAAGAAAAATCCCTTGTTTATTTGACTGAGCATTTCAATGAATATGTAGTGGATGGAATCGATGTTGACTTGATGGCTGGTTTTCAGGTTTCACATGAAAAAGGTGTTTACAGGTATGCTTTCGATGAACTGTCCATGCCTGAATCTAAATGGATTGATGGTATAAAAATCAATTATGCCGCCCTTGAAGACTGGTATGTCTTATATCAGCTCATGTCACACGGTCCTTTAAAAGCGAACGCAATCGAGCATCACCTCTTTAAAGAAGGAGTAAAGCATCCGATTCTCTTAGAAAGAGCACTTCGGGGAAACCTTCCGGAATCAGTCAAAAACAGAATTGAAGGATTGTTGTATCAATCACATCCTGAATATAAAGTGATTTAAAAAGAAAATAAGACCTGCTAGGTCTTATTTTTCTTCTTCTTTCTTTGGAGCGTCTAATTTGCAGGTTCCGAATCCAAAAATACGGTAAATGATGCAGAACTTGAAGTAAGCGGTCACAAGCATCAAAATTGCGCCGATGATGAACCATGGGCTTACGAAAGACAATACTACAAACACGAACGCAAGAAAATAACGAACGTACTGGTCAAGCTTGCCAACATTTTCTTTAAACTTCATCCTATCACTCCTTTATACTTTTATTATATAACTATTTTGAATTCATTGCTAATAAATCGGCATCACGGTGATGTCAGAACCGTCACAAGGAACGTCTAAACGGCAATTCAGCTTATTTTCAATGCCCTGTCCGAGTTCAAATCTGAAAAAGTCAATAACATCCATTTCTTTTTCCTTGAGCAATTCACCCACGGTGATGGAAGGATTCTTGATGTAGGGTTGAGTTAAAAGGCATAAATCATTCAAATGATTTTTAAATTTTTGTTCATCAAAACTGCCATTTGTTTTCTCATACATGAATTTTTCATAATTGATCGTATCTTGATCAATCAATTCAGGATGGATGTAAATTGGCGAGTTTGCTGCGACCTGCATGGCGAGACTGTTTGCGATATCCTTTTGATCATCGCACAAAATCACCAATGTCGAAATCTTGCCGCCTAAATGCACATAGGATCCAAATCCCTGGTGCATTGTTTTTTTAACGCGGTAAAAACGTCTCAAATAAGCATTTTCTTTGATGATTGCGCTTGTTCTTTGAATCTTTTCTTCGACAGTCACGCCATCAATCACGAATTTTAATGCATCCTTCACATTATTGACTTTTGAAGCAACCAAATTTATTCCCAATTCTTTCATCAATTTTTGAAAATGCTCATTTTTAGCGACAAAGTCAGTCTCCGCATTCACTTCATAAAGGATGGCCTCATCGCCTTGAATCACGATATTGGTTAACCCTTTTGATGCGACTCTTGCATTGCCTTCAGTTTTATGAACTGTCTCTGTCAAGATCTTCAACGCTTCCTCATAATGGTCATTCGTTTGTTCAAGCGCCTTCTTGCATTCGAGCATGCCTGCTCCTGTTTCTTCTCTTAATCTTTTTAATAGTTTGGTATCCATGATGTCCTCCACATGTACTTTTATTATATATCAAGTTGCATTAAAACCTTAAGAAAACGAATAAACTAAACAAAAAAGGACCGAAGTCCTAATCGTTGAATAGTGTGAGTTGCTCCATGCCGTATTTCTTCGTTCCAGAGATGATGCGCTGCCATTTCGAGCTTCTGCCTTTGCCCAGGGGACGAATCTTGTCTTCATCCTTCAACCGCTTCAGTGTGCGGTCGATGGTGGCATCAGAGACGTTTGGATGTCTTTTTCTGATTTCTTCTTTTGTGAAAATCTCTTCTAATTTCAAAATGCTGTTTTCAATGTTGTTTGACTTGTTCAGTTCACGTTCGAAAACATATTCATGCGCCATTTCGTCAACTTCTTCATATGCTTTGATCATCAGATTGACCAACATTCTGGAAAGCATATCGGTTTGTGCGAACCCAGACGACCAATAATAGGTTGCTGTGATGATTCCGCTCTTCCACCCATCCTTATCCTTCAGGAAGTATTTGAAGAAACTTACATATTTGAAAACATTGAAATCTCTTGCTAAAAGCGCATATAAAAGAATTAATGCAACTAAGTCGTTATGCTTGGATAAGATATCCATGTTTAAAAAATCAACATAGAAATTGGCGATCAGTTGCGTTAATTCATGCTTCTTGGATCTTAAGTTTTTTTCAAATAGTTGAATCAGCTTTTCAAGATCATCCTTTTTAGATGCTTTCTTAAGCTTTAAAACGCCTTCTTCTTGTTTTTCATAAGTATTGAAACTGATTGAATCTGTATTTTTTGATAAGAGTTTGATCAGGTTTCCCACTTCGTTGACCAAAAGCTCAAAGTTTTCTGGACCCTTGTGCAACTGGGTGAGAGCTGTCTTCAAATTGGAGAGTAAAAACTCGTCCTTGGTTCTTGCAGCCATGGGCTTTTTGGCGAAAAGCTTGATTCTCGCATCCGTCATCTTCAAATCCAGAAGGTGAGCAAGCGAAACTAGATTGTTTTCCATGGTTTTTTTCTCAAACGCATATAAATCCCGGTTGAATAAATCATCGTAATAAAAAGATTTACCCTTGGATTCATAAAGAGATAAGAGTAACAGCATGACCTCGTTTGAGATTTGGATGCGCTCCATGTTTGCTAATGCCTTCATGTCATTCCACCTTTACATGTTTTTTTAGTGATTAAAGCTTGAACCGCCGATGAATTCTCTTAATAATGAATTGCATGGCACGATTTCATCATCGATATCATTGAAATATTTCAAAAATTTGAGCAAACGGTTTGCGGTGATGAAGTGTCTGTTATCTGTTGGAATCGCCATCAGCTGTGCAACAGCATGTTTCTTCAAGACTGCGAATTCATAGGTAAGTTCTGAGTTAAAAACGTAATTAGCTTCCTTTTGGAAAGGGTAAATCCATAGGAATTCTCCACGTCTGACGGATGCCCACATGTCCATGGTATCGATTGCAGATGAATTTCTATATTTCTGATCTCTGACGATTCTTCTCAGAAGTCTTAGTTCCGTAATGGAAATTGGATTATGGTTATCGATATGAAGCTGGGTTTGAGGTGCGATATAGATATTGAATTTTTGATGCTTAGGAATGCTTGATGTCAATTTCTCATTCAATGCATGGATGCCTTCTATGATGATCGGCGTGTCCGAATTGAGATGAATCACTTTGCCTTTTTCTCGTAAACCGGTCTTGAAATTGAATTTTGGCAATACAATATCCTGTCCTTGAATGAGGGCGAGCATATCATGGTTGAACAATTCTACATCGAGTGCATCAACATGTTCTAAATCTGGTGATTGATCGGGATTCTTCGGAGCGAGATGCTTGCCTAAATAGTAGTCATCAATCGAGATCATCACAGGCTTTATGCCTCTGGTCATCAGTTCAATTCTGAGTCTATTGGAAAATGTTGTTTTCCCTGATGACGAAGGACCTGCAATCGCAATCAGTCTGATGTTTTCAATGTTGGTTTGAATCAATGTTCCAAGCTCGTTCAACATATGCATATGCTTGGTTTCACACATGTTCACGAAGTCAACTGCAGACTGGTGATCCTTCGCATATTCATTGATTTTAGGAATGGTGTTTCCTTGGATGACCTTGCCCCACTTCGCCGCTTCCTTAAGCGCCATTCCGAAGGTTGGCTCATCAACGAATTTAGGAATTTGACCATTGATTTCAGCTCTTGGATATTGGATTAAAAAGCCTGGATGGTAAGGAAATAAAACATAGTTTTTCAAGTATCCTGTCGATGGCAGCATATACCCGAACATATAGTTGATGTACCCGTCGCATTCATATAAATTGACATAGTCTTCCTCCCTGTATTCAAGGATGGAAACCTTGTCCGGCATATCGAGTTCCGTATAGAGCTTGGTAGCTTCTCCGACAGAAACACGCTTTCTTTCAATCAATAAATCTTTCTTGATCAGCTGGTTGACTTCAGCTTTGATTTTTTCTACAAGCTTGGCGTCAACCGCACCTTCGAAATGCTCTAAAACTGCTAAAATCGATCTTGAAATGCTATAGTTGAATTTGACTTTAGCATTCGGGTATAGATTTTTGATGGCCATCGCGATGACATAGCGCAATGTGGATTCATAAATCCGGATTGCGTCTCCGTTGTCATACTTTAAAAAGCTGACTTCAGCATCCTTTGTCAATATAAAACTTAATTCTCTTAATCTCCCGTTGACGGTTGCTGCCAAAACGTCACTTACTTTTAATTCTGTTGCGATATCTTTTAATACAACAGGACGATCGTAGGTATAGGGGGTTCCTCCGATGTTGATTTTCATACGTATTCTCCTCTTTTATTCTTCATCTTCATCGAACAGATCGAATCTGTTCAGATGTATTTTTTTATTGTCTTGCGTGACGACTTCCTCTTTCAAGATATCCACGGTTTCAGCAGGTTTGATGATTTTCTTTTTGCTGACTTTCTCAACTTTGTCTTCTGTTTCTTCTTCAACCGCGTTGAAAATCTGGATGGAATAACCTTTTCCGATAGCTTCTTCGTCAAACATTTTCTTGCCGAACTTGTTACCTGAATATTTGAGTTCTGATGCTGTTGTTGTGAGTGATCCCTTTTCAGTGATGATCAAAACCTTGACATTTTCTTTTTGTTGAGCCTTCGATAAGCGTTGAGCGGATACTGCGAGATGCGGATTGGCTTTTTGATGGTCAACGATTAATATGCCTCTTCTGTTTCTATTGTAGATGGGCAGTTCTTCAACAACATCCTTGATGACATGCCCTCTGTTGGTTAAAATAATGAAATCGTCGCCTGGGTTGACATAAAGCGCAGATGCGACTTCATCATCCTCGGACAAGCTCATGCTCTTGACTCCGCCAGCCTGGAGGCCGTATAAAGGAAGTTCATCGGTTCTGAAACGAAGGGCGTAACCCTTCTTGGAGATGGCAAGGATGTTTTTACGTTCACCCATGTCAACATGGACGAGCTCATCATGATCTGATAGTTTCATCGCCTTGATCGACTTATTGTATCTGGATACTTCAAAATCAGTCAACTTGGCTTGTTTCATCATGCCTTGCGCAGTTGCTAAGAGCAGGGTATCGCCTGATTGGAAGCTTTGAACGTCAATGACTTTCAAGATCCGTTCATTCTTCTCAACTGGCGTGATGTTGTTGATATATACACCTAAATCCTTCCATTTTTGCTCATCAATCTTATAGACTGGAAGGAAGATATAATTCCCGACATTGGTGAAAATAAGCAGCGTATCCAAGGTATTGATTTCCTTTTCGAAAATCAAGGTGTCATCAGCTTTCAGTCCAGCTTTTTCAGAAGCTTGATAGCTTCTTAACGATGCCCGCTTGATATAGCCTTCCTTGGTGATGCCGATCATCACCTTTTCTTCAGAAATAAGTTCCTTATGGTCAATCTTGATATTTTCAATTTCAGCTTCAATCTCAGATTTTCTGGGTTCAGCCAAAACCAACGCTGCTTCCGTCAGTTCCTTCTTAATCACTTTTCTAAGCACAGTTTCAGAAGATAAAATCTGTTCAAGCTCTTTAATTCGATCTGTCAAGCCCTTGCTTTCCTGCTCGAGCGCTAAAATATCGGTGTTGGACAAACGGTATAACTGCAAAGTCACAATCGCTTCAGCTTGCAAATCGGTAAAGTCAAATGCCTTCATGATATTCTCTTTCGCATTCGCCTTGTTCTGCGAAGCGCGGATGATCTTGACAATCTCATCAACGACTGAAACCATCTTGATCAAGCCTGAAACGATATGCTGGCGCTTGGTTGCCTTAGATAATTCGAAATTGGAACGGTTAGTGATAACATCCTTTTGATGGTTGACATACGCCTTCAAAATGGGAACGATACCGACTAAAACTGGACGATGGTTTAAAATAGCCACCATGTTGTAGCTGTATGCGACCTGCAAATCCGTAGATTTGAATAAATAGTTCAATAAAAACTGTGCATCCGCACCCTTTTTCAAATCAATCGCGATTCTTAATCCTTCACGGTCGGATTCATCCCTAATTTCAAGAATATCATCAATCTTCTTATCGATACGGAGCATGTCAATAGACTTGACAAGCTCGGCTTTATTCACTTCAAACGGAATTTCGGAGATGATGATCCTGTCTTGACTCTTTGACATTTCTTCAATGAATGTCTTCGCACGGATGACAACCTTTCCTGCTCCAGTCTCTAACGCTGAGATAATGCCGTTATGGCCTTGAACGATGCCTCCGGTCGGGAAGTCCGGACCTTTGATGATTTTAGAAAGTTCTAAAGCGGTAATATTCTCATTATCCAGATAGGCGATGGTGGCATCCACCACTTCCTTTAGGTTATGGGGAGGTATTTTGGTTGCGTATCCGGCGCTGATGCCTGTTGCTCCATTGACGAGCAAATTCGGAAATTTGGCTGGTAATACGACTGGTTCCATTTCTTCATCATCGAAGTTAGGAACGAACGGTACGGTTCTTTTATCAATATCTCCGAGTAAATATTCAGAAGCTAAAGATAATCTTGCTTCCGTATAACGCATCGCTGCTGCGGAGTCGCCATCGATCGAACCGTTATTTCCATGCATATCGATCAAAGGCACTCTCATTTTAAAGTCTTGGCTTAAACGAACCATTGCTTCATAAATGGAGGAATCACCATGAGGGTGATATTTCCCCATGACTTCTCCAGCGATTCTCGCTGATTTCTTATAAGGTTTGTTATGGAGCATGCCCATCTGCTGCATCGCGTATAGAATACGGCGCTGAACAGGCTTAAGGCCGTCTCTCGCATCAGGAAGCGCGCGATCTTGAATGATGTATTTTGAATAACGCGCAAAGCGTTCAGAAACGATATCTTCAAGGTTGGATTCAATGACTTTTTCTATAAACTTGTCTAACTTATCGCCGATTGCCATCATTCCACCTCTTTCTGAAGTTCAAAATCATCTGAAATTTCAAAATCAACATTTTCTTCAATCCATAAACGGCGTGGCAAAACATCGTCTCCCATTAAAACGGAGATGCGTTTGTCAGATGCGCTCATGTCATCAATTTTAACTTGGATCAAGGATCTAGTTTCCGGATTCATCGTGGTTTCCCAAAGCTGAGTCGCGTTCATTTCACCTAGACCTTTATAGCGTTGGATGTTATATGGCGTATCATCAATCGCCGCTTTGAGCTGTTCATCGCTCCAAGCATATGTAATTTCCTCTTTCTTGCCTTTTTTACGTGTCAGCTTATAAAGAGGCGGTTGAGCGAGATAAAGCCTTCCATCCTCAATCAGAGGTCTCATATACCTGAAGAAGAAAGTTAAAAGCAGTATTTGGATATGTGCTCCATCCGTATCGGCATCGGTCATGATGATGACTTTGTTGTAGTTGCATTTCTTGAGTTCGAAATCGACGCCTAAATCTGCACCGATGGTGTAGATGACGGTCGCGATTTCTTCATTCTTCAAGATAAGATCGATTGCTGTGCGTTCGGTGTTGATTACTTTTCCGCGTAGAGGAAGAATGGCTTGGAATCTTCTATTTCTACCTTGTTTTGCGGACCCGCCCGCAGAGTCGCCTTCGACTAAGAAAAGCTCATTGATTGTTTTATCTTTGCCTTGAGCCGGAGTTAATTTCCCGCTCAGAGTCATTTCTTTCTTTTGTTTGGATTTTCCGTTTCTCGCTTCATCTCTCGCTTTTCTTGCAGCTTCCCTGGCTCTTTGTGAGGATAGAGCGCGGTTGATCAGCAAGCCAGCGATTGTTTTATTTTCTTCAAGGATGGTTGTAACATTCTCATAAACGACCGTATCCGTCGCATTTCTAGCTTCCGGAGTTCCAAGTCTGCCCTTGGTCTGTCCTTCGAATTCCAAGACATCTTCAGGGATGCGTAAAGAAAGAACGGCTGTCAAGCCTTCTCTGATGTCTGAACCATCAAGATTTCCATCTTTTTCTTTGAGCAGATTGTATTTTCTCGCATAATCATTCAATGCGCGTGTCAGTGCTGATTTGAACCCGATTTCATGGGTTCCTCCATCCTTGGTTCTGACGTTATTGACAAAGGATAAAATGTTTTCGGTATAGCTTTCGGTAAACTGGAATGCGATTTCGATTTCAATCGCTTTTTTCTTCTTTTCACCCACATAATAGGGAGCTGCGATCAAGTAGGTGTCATGCACTGGATTTTTATCTTTATTTAAGAGCTCGATATAGGCTTTGATGCCTTCGTCGTATTTAAAGCTTTCCTTCTGATTGTTTCTTTGGTCAATCAAATTCATTTTTAGACCTTTGATTAAAAAAGCAGCTTCTCTGAGTCTTTCCAGGATGACATCATACTGAAAAAGAGTCGTTGAGAATATTTTTGGATCTGGTTTGAACCAGACGGTTGTCCCAGTCTTTTTGGTATCTCCGATTCGTTCAATCTTTCCAATTTTCGCTCCACCCTCGGTGAACCGTTGACGCCAGATGCCATTATCTCTATAAATCGTAACTTCTAGGAATTGTGAAAGCGCGTTGACGACAGAGGAACCTACTCCATGGAGACCGCCGGATACTTTGTATCCACTGTCATCCGAGAACTTGCCACCGGCATGCAAGACAGTAAAAATGATTTCTGTTGTCGGACGTCCAGATGAATGCATTTTATAGGGCATTCCTCGACCGTTATCAGAAACCTCAATACTGTTATCCGCTTTAATTATCAGGGTGATTTCACTGCCATATCCCGAGAGTGCTTCATCGATTGCGTTATCGACGATTTCCCATACGAGATGATGCAGTCCCCTGCCATCTGTCGATCCGATATACATCCCTGGTCTTTTCCTGACTGCCTCAAGACCTTCAAGTATCTGAATCGATTTTTCATCGTAAATTTTATTTGTATTATTCACATCATCACCAACTTATTTTTATGACTATATTATACCAAAAAACATAGTCATGTGCAACGTTTGATTATGTTTTCTTTTATGATTTGACATTCAAATAACTCGTGATATAATGTATAGATAGTGGGGTGATTAGATGACTTATTTATGGATTGGATTACTGATGCTTCTCTCATATTTTCTTGGATCGATCCCAAGCGGATTAATCATCGGCAAGGTTTTTAAGAATATTGACATCAGACAGTTTGGATCTAAAAATACAGGAGCTACCAACGCAATCCGCGTTTTAGGCTTTAAATATGGAATTTTCGCTTTCGTGTTCGACATGCTGAAAGGCGCGTTGGTTATTTTGCTTGTTTTCTTAATCGGTGATACCAGTCTTTATCTGATTGGTGAACGTCAGATCAATATTTCAAGCATTTACGGCATGGTTGGAGTTTTAGGTCATGTTTTTCCTATTTACATCAATTTCAAAGGCGGTAAGGCAGTAGCAACCTCCGCAGGCATGATTTTCGCAATCGAACCCTTGGTCGCTGTCATCGTTCTCTTGATTTTCCTGGTGATGTTTTTAAAGACTAGAATTGTTTCACTTTCTTCAACGACCGCTGC
>DOYO01000154.1:1152-15513 GCA_003518475.1 Acholeplasmataceae bacterium | reverse complement strand
TATATCAACAGGTAGACACTTCAACCTTGAGCAATAGAGGCAACATAGATAAAATCATCTCACAACGTGAATTTCTAAATGATAAATCTGGCGCAGAATCCGTTCTGACTGTTTATGCAACCGTGGATATGGATCCCGAATACTTTAAAAAAGTATCCAGCGGACACTTCTTCTACACCCCTGAAACGGTTGGCATGAGCAAGGTTAAACTAGAAAAGACCAGCGATATGTCGTCATTTTCTGAATCGCTTAAAAAATTTTTAGATTGCAATACCTATGAAATATCGATACCCGTCTTAAGAGATCAAAGACTCGCACCAAAAGGTCAGACTGGTTTGATCATTTCTGTCTTGATGGATTACGACATCGTGAAACATATCGAAGAGGTCGGCTATTATCAAGAGTTCAAGACATTTACTGAAACCTACATGATCGAAGTTTTATCAAGATCAATCTATCCTGGTCTCAAGGACCACATCATCGAAACATTCAGTTCCACACCCTTGACATTCAAAAAAAGAACGGGAAGCACAGATGGAGCGATTATCGGCTGGGGTTATGAAAATAAACCGATTCCAGTCAAGCGTAAAATGTCTCAGATCACCAGATCCATTCGAACCATCCTACCTGATGTCTATCAGACGGGGCAATGGTCCTTCAGTCCGGCTGGCGTTCCAGTTGCTGTGATTACTGGAAAGCTTGCTGCTGATTCAACAAGAAAGTATCTCAAAAAAATTAAATGATTGTCATCATCATGAATATAGGAGAATTAAAATGAAAAAACAAATCGTGGTTGTTGGTGGAGGAATCTCCGGATTGACCGCTGCAGCATATCTTTCCAATGACGGACATCAAGTCACCCTTCTTGAAAAATCTGAAGATTTAGGTGGTTTGGTTGGTAGTTTCAAGCGTGATGGTTTCGTTTTTGATCACGGCATCCGAGGTGTTGAGAACTCTGGTACGCTTTTTCCGATGTTGAAACAGCTTGGCATTCATGTAGACTTCATTCCAAACGTTGTAGACATGGGTATCGGTAAAAATATTATTTCAATCCATCCTTCAAATAACTATGGAGCTTATAAAGAACTCCTTATTTCATCATACCCAGATGAATCTCAGGCAATCACGGACATCTTCAACGATATCAAGAAAATATCGAAATATATGGAAGTACTTTATGATATAGATAATCCACTCTTCCTAAATCCAAAAACAGATGCCAAGTACCTGATGAAAACCATAGTACCCTGGATGTTTAAATATACATTCACCATTGGAAAGATTGAAAAATTAAAAACACCAATTCGAATCTATCTTTCCAAGTATACAAAAAACCAGGATTTGATTGATGCCATCAGCCAACACTTTTTCACGGATACACCATCATTCTTCGCTTTAAGCTATCTGAAGATGCATAGTGATTATTATTACCCAGTCGGTGGAACCAGAACAATCATCAATGGCATCAGGGACTATATTTTAAGTAAGGGTGGAACAATCAAAACAGATCACGAAGTCGATAAGATTGATATTTCCAATCAGATCGCGTTCCATAAAGAAAATCCATACCCGTATGACGCGCTTCTTTGGTGCGGAGACTTGAATGCGATGTACCGAAGTGTTGATCATACTGAAATCAACTATCAGGAAACCAAACAAAAGCTAGCTTCAGCCAAAGGCAATGATTCGCTTTATCAAATGTATGTCACAGTTGATTTGCCGAAAGAGTATTTCAAAGATAAGTTTTCCGGTCACATTTTTTACATGCCAACCGCTGAAGGTCTCTCTAAGCTTAAACTGTCAGATCAATCATTGATGAAGAACTTGGAAAGCCTGGATGCAGATGAAAAAAAGAAAGCACTGGCTCAATGGTTGACAGACTTTGCCCAATATACGACATATGAAATCTCGGTTCCCGTTGTCAGAGATCCATCGCTTGCTCCAGAAGGAAAGTCAGCTGTCATCATCAGCACGTTATTCAATTATGATCTTTCGAAATATATTCAAAAGGAAGGACTATACGATCTCTTGAAGAAACATCTTTCAGAGTCAATCATCAATGTTCTTGAAGATACACTACTATCTGGATGGAAATCAAAGATTATCCGGTATTTCGAAGCCACACCTTTGACAATCGAATCAAGATTGAATAATACCGGAGGGGCAATCACGGGCTGGTCGTTCAGCGGAAGCATTCCGGTAGAACATAAGCTGTTTAGAATTGCTCGTTCGATCCAAACTCCATTTCCAAATGTCTTTCAATCCAGTCATTGGTCATTTTCTCCCTCAGGATTCCCAACATCGATTGTAACTGCGAAAATTGCAGCAAACAAAATCAATAGATTGAAATAAAGTAAAAAACGACCTGGTTAGGTCGTTTTTGTTCGATTTTAACAGTTTTTCGTGTGCAATTCAGTTGATTATCTATTTTTTACTTTTAGAAAAAGATCATAAATCAACTTAACATCATTTGATGAAATTTTCTTCCTTGACTTAAAGTTCTTATTCATTTCATCCTTCAATTCATGTGATAAAAGAACAGGGAAATCCATCCTTTTTCTTTTCAGTTCGGAATTTTCAGGAAATACGATATAAAAGAATAAAGGATAATCCTTTTTAAGCACCTTGTCAATAGATAATTTTAGGTTATGCGCCGTATGAATTGGATTATCGAATACATCGGATACACCTTTGTATTCATAAGACCATTCATCATCATCTTTATCACCACTGATTTCTCCTTCATGCTTGTATTCGAGAACAGAGTGTATTCCTGAAGTATTGATTACCAAATGTTCGATTTTCGCTTGACGGATACCATCATGAAACAATATATCGGATAACACGTAATAATCCCTTTTGGGATCGGATTCACCAATCTCACGAAGGGCTTCAGATTCCCCTTTTGAGCGTTTTTTCGAGTTAACCAAGATGATTATGACTATAATGACTAAAACACCAATACCAGCATAAATATATAATTCCATGTTGAGACCTCACTATTCATTATTGATTTAATCATAGCATATTTTCATTCGTTTATCTTTTGTTTTATAGATGCTATGACTGATTACTGTTATATTTGCTTAAAACATTGTTATATGTAGGGAATCAATTCTCAATAATTCTTTTGTATTTGAGAATTCCAGTTAGTGATTTTTTGAAATCTGCGTAAGCTTTCGTTCTCCATTCAAGTGCTGAAGGCATAAATTGCTTCTTGATCAATTGACGCGTATAAGCTTTAAATCTTGAATTTTGAGGAGTGAAATAACTGGAGTTTTCAAATAACATCGCTTTTAAACTCTGAATCGATTTAAAAATGGATTCACCTAAAGTTCCAAATTCAAAACAAGTTGCGTAGAGTGAAACAGGTTTCTCCTTTTTAGCATTCATAGAATAAATCATTTCAATCATATCCCCATCAATATCATAAAAATCATCTGCATTCAATCCTAATACCCGGGGGTAATCGATATGCTTGCTGAATTCCAAATTATTTTCTTTTTCTTGNNATTGTTGAACTTTGATATTTCGTATCGCTATAATAAATAGCTTCTTTCGCTATCTTTTGACCTAATAATGTGGCTTCTTTCAATGTGGAGGTTCCAAATTTCGAAATCATTTTGATCACATTGAAATAGAATGAGAGGTTTGCTCTCATGATTCCTGAGTATTTTCTAGGCTTAAAAAACGCAATCGCTTTTTCAAATCCTGGATTTTCACTCGAAAACTGGTTTGATGAAAAATTCCTGTTGAGATCCACGTTATTCTCATTATTTCTTCGATAATATTTCATCCCGAAAGGATTTAAGGGATGATATAAAACAATCTCGGTATCTGGTGATATTTTTTGAAGAAACTCATCAAGAAATACAATTATGCAGGCATGACCTAAATAGCCCTCTATCCCATGNNTTTTTTAAATGATCAATTTTTAATTGAAGCTGTGCCTTGCTGTCTTCATAGTCTTTGGGATAACTAAACATTAATAACCCACCTTCAATCCTATGAATAAGAATAAAACTGATAAAACGATGATTGCGAGTTGAAGTAAGACTGTCCATTTAAACCATTTCGAATATGAGAAACTACCAAGTCCTAAAGCAACCAGCAAGACGGCATTGGTCGGATAAAACATGTTACTGAAGCCATCACCGAGTTGAAATGCAAGAACACCAAGCTGCCTGGAAATGTTTGCTAGATCGAGCAGTGGATTGAGTATCGGTATAATGATAAATGCTTTCGCACTGCCGCTACCGATGAAGAAATTAGCTGCCAACGTAAAGAAGAAAGCACCTAAGATGACAAAAAAGTTGGATTGATTCTCCATGCCATTGACAACGTTATAGAGGATTGTGTCCATGACTCCGCTAATTGTGATCAAATGCTTTACACCGGTGGCAAGCATAATTAATATGATGCCTGGTGCCATAGAAAGCGATCCTGAAAGAAATGTCCTTAGGACTTCTTTGTTATCGAGTGCACTAAAGAATCCTGCTCCTAAACCAGCCAAAAGGAAATATAAAGCAATCAAGATCAGATTATAATCTTGCAGGAATGGGACAAATGGGGATAACGCAATGCTTAGAAACATCAAACCGAAACAAACAGATGTCCAAATCAAGCTCTTCTTGTTTGGCTTTTCGTATTCAAATCCGAAATCATCGAAAGATGGTTTCGTATCAATCTTCTTCGCTGAGTAAATTAGGAATAAATCTAATAGAGCATAGACGATGATGAAAATAATGATTCTATACAAAAATCCGCTGAATAAAGGGAGTTGTGCCAATTGCTGTGCAACGCCGATTGTAAAAGGATTGGTAATCGCAGCGCTGAATCCAAATCCAGCCGCTAAAATACTCATGCCAAGCCCGATTTTTGTGTCCCAGCCAAGCTTCTTACTCAAAATGATCATGATAGGAACGAGCGGAATAACTTCTTCAAATACCCCGATAAAAGCGCCAACGGACATGAAAATCAAAGTAATCATGGATAGCAACAGATATTTCTTCGCTTTAAACTTCTGAATAATCGAACTGATAATATGCTCAATGACACCTATTTTCGTTAGTATTTTTATACTTCCTCCAATGATCAATAGGAAGAGAATAATCGCGATGANNATATTTCCGGCATTGGTGTAATGGAACGAATCGGGAACAACTGTTTCAATACCATCAACAAGGGTATACTCATAACTTCCACTTGGTATGAAGTAGGTCAGGATACCTGTTAAAACGAGTAAAATGAATAAAATAACGATTGCATTTAAAAAAGCTTTCTTTTGAATGCTGCTTGTATCTTCACTCATGTGAAACCTCCGTTGTCGATAATCTCTATTATTCTAAATATATCACTTATATTGTCTTGCGACAATAGAAAAAATTAGGTTTTTCTGTTATACCAGGAATTAGATATCTATCATTTACTAAATTCTTTATTTATCAAAAACACTTTCAATCACCTTGATGTTAGTTTCTGAAATCCAGCTCAAATGATTGACTTTTTCGATTGGAACAGGATTAACTTTAAAAAACCATGTTAATCCAGCAATATATCTGCCTAAATCTAAAGACAGATGAAAGCCATCGCGGGTCAGAGTGTCCCCAAACGATGTACCTCTGAAAGCCTGGATGATGCTGCCTGTATCGATGATGTCATCGATACCCTTAAGCTTAATAACAGTGTTTTGAACTACTTTCTCGATGGATTCATGCATAAAAATCTGATCACGATGATAATCGACAAAGTTTGGATGATTTGAATCTTTTTGATATGCCCAGGTCTTGTGCCAATAGATTTTAGCTTTCGGTTGATGTTTTTTTATGAAATTGATCAAATACGATAAATAAGGTTCGTACGTATTTTTGAGGCCACTTTTATGTGATGCCTGCTGCAATGTGATGATATCCCAGGATTCATCCATGAGACCTTTGATAAGTGATGATGGTGTCCCAATGAATTGTCCAGTCATGTTTTTGTAATAGGTATATTCCATGTTTGGAGTTATTGCGTTTTTCCAGTGTGTTTCCAGGTCACAACCTCCAATAAAGAGATTTCCCAATGTGAACTGAACATGA
Organism: Acholeplasmataceae bacterium; assembly: GCA_003518475.1. GTDB lineage: Bacteria > Bacillota_I > Bacilli_A > Acholeplasmatales > Acholeplasmataceae > Peloplasma. Next base: position 9,433 of record DOYO01000154.1, on the reverse strand, counting down.
TTAAGAGATGCGATGTCCCAAAGATATGCAATAGCATCTTCACTGAAACTGTTTCCAATCGCTAAAATTTTAAATGTTTGATTCATCCTATAACCTCATTTGCGTATTTAATTAAATTTTAGCATAAAAAGTCATAGAATCGTGAACAATTCCATAACTTCAATCTTCGTTCACATCAAAAAAGAGAATACCTTTTGAGATATTCTCTTTACATTGTGAATTGTTAATCTATACCTTAAACACCTTGCTGCAGCATCGCATAATAAACCTTGAGGAATCCTGCGATATTTGCTCCAGCGACTAGGTCATCTGGTTTACCAGTATAAATTAAGGATGCTTCATAGCACTTCTTAAAGATATTTTCCATAATTTCATGAAGCTTAGCATCAACTTCTTTAAATGTCCAATTTAAGAACATAGCATTTTGAGTCATTTCAAGTCCAGAAACTGCGACACCTCCAGCATTTGCAGCCTTGCCTGGAGCAAAGAGGATATTGTTATCTCTGAAATACTGAGTAGCTTCAATTGTTGTTGGCATATTAGCGCCTTCAGCAACCAACCAGCATCCATTGGCAACTAGATCTTTTGCTGACTCGATATAAATTTCATTTTGTGTCGCACATGGCATTGCGATATCACATGGGATTTTCCAAATATCTGCGTTTATTGGGCTGTAGATAGCTTCTGGATGATAAGATTTATATTGATTCATGACAAGAGCACTCGTTTTTGATAATGTCTTGATGAGTTCTAAATCCATACCATTTTCATCATGGATAACACCGGAAAGATCGCTCATTCCAACTACCTTTCCACCGAGTTCATGGACTTTGACAGCTGCCATCAAACCAACTTTACCTGCGCCGCTAATGATGACTCTCTTATTTTTAAAGGAGTCATTTTTGTATGTTTTTAACATTTCTTCAACGAAATAGCATAGACCGTAACCAGTTGCTTCTGCTCTGCCGAGTGATCCACCGGATTCAATGCCTTTGGATGTGAATGTACCGCTAAATTCATTTTCAATACGCTTGTACATGCCATACATATAACCGATTTCTCTTGCTCCAACACCTAAGTCACCAGCTGGAACGTCCATTCTTGGTCCGATATGTCTGTAGAGTTCAAGAATGAATCCTTGGCAAAATCTCATAATTTCATTATCGCTTTTGCCTTCAGGGTCAAAATCTGATCCGCCTTTCGCTCCTCCCATGGGAAGACCGGTTAAGGAATTCTTGAATGTTTGTTCAAAACCTAAAAACTTCATAATTGATTCATTGACTGAATGGTGAAAACGGATACCACCTTTGTAAGGTCCAATTGCAGAGTTAAATTGAACTCTCATTGCGCGGTTGACTTGAACTTTACCCTTGTCATCTACCCATGAAACTCTGAATTTGATATTTCTTTCGGGTTCAACAATTCTTTCAATAATCGCATTCTGCTGAATTCTTGGATCCTTATCTACCATAACATCAATAGATGATACGAATTCTTCAACTGCTTGAAGAAATTCTGGTTGATCAGAATACCTTTGAGACAAACTAGCATAGACCTGATTGAGATACGCACTTTTAAACAATTTGAATTACCTCTCTTTTTTATATAATCATATGTAAATTACATATAGTTTCACTGAATCAAACTGATAATCTAGAAAAATAGCTTGAAATTTTGTGAATTGATCTCAAATCACTGTACAAACCAATGAAAAGGCGTGAAAAAAAAGAACACATAGGGGAAGCTGATACAGGGGATTTATAATTCGATCATCACTATCTTCTATTATACAATGAAAGCGCTTTATTTCAAGCCTTAAAATATAATAAAAAAAGATAAATCAGATTCAATATGGCTTTGTTGAAAAAACTTTGTAAATAGTTCTAGTTCCTATAGCCATGATTAGATCGCTGATGTTTTCCTTGTCGGTTAGTCCCAATCACTAATCATCAACATGAAAAAACTGCATATAACAAATGGCTAGGATGTTATCATGTAAAAAATACACACGATAAATCAGTGATGTGAGTAACAAAATGAAAATAAAAAACATACAAGTGGTTTAATTTCTCATATGTTTTCTAGCATATTTCTTATAAAGACTGGATGTTGATCACCTTACATAAAAATAACGAGATAAATCATTAAAAATTAGAGAAACTTTATACTAAGTCAGTTACTATGACCATGTATTCCTTCCCATAAGCCATATATGTCACAATGATTTCAAATGTCATGCTTCCTACATTTGATGTATCATGATATAGATCAATAATGTTGTTATTTCTAAAATCGAAATTATAAAACATTTCAATTGGTGCAGCAAAGCCCGTAACATACACCCTAATATCAATATTCGTGACGTTGCTAGAATCGCGATTAAATTCAAGTGTATAGTAATCGGTACCTTTACGAATCTCTGGTCCCGGATTCTTAGTTCCAAATAAATAAATGCCGAATACTTCAATTTCTCTTTGATCTTTAATATTAATTTTATAATACTCACCGATAAATTCTTTAGGTATTGTAATTTGATGATCACCAGTCATCATTTCATAGGTTACGATGTTTTCGCCCGTATCGCTCAATAAAACCATATGTAGCACAAGCTTCTCTTCAGTGTCTGAATACTGAATAATATCATCATTCGAATATACATATGATATTATTACAGAGTTTTCTGTTTCTTCGACATCATAAATCACACCATAAAGTCCGTGATATGAAACGACCAAATCTGAATCTGGTTGTCCAAGAAATCTAGCAGATGTGCAATAGATGGAAAACAAGAACTCATCAGTAAAATCATCTACCCCATCATGACCACTTACATGAACTTCTACATTATAATCAACGTTAGGTGCAAGGAAATCAAAAGAACCTTCGACAACTGTGATTTTGCTACCAGACCTAATACTATCGACAGCATACGTTTTCGTAGTGACAGTATTATTAAAGGAATCTTTAAGTAATAGCTTTACTTCTGTAATAGCTTGGCCCTTATCTTCAATTTGGAATGAATAGTTAACAGATGAATATTGAATATTTCTTGTTGTATCCGGAGTACTATCGCTTCGTGATTTGATAGTAACCTGCTTTCGTTCATTCTTATGAATATCCTTAAATTCAATCCAGGCTGAACCTTCAATATACCCATATATAGGATTCAAATTATCCGAATCATCTTTACCAATAACAATTCGATAATCCACTGTTAAATCTGTGACATCGACACAACTTCTTCCTGAAAAATCACTTGTTCCACCAAATATGGTGATTTGTTGTCTCGTTAGCAAACTTGTTTTTTCTTGCAATATGATATAGTATGTAGCTCTAGGATATTGCGGATCATGGATAAAATAAGTAAAGCAAACTTGCTTTTTCAAGGGGGAATACATGATATCCGTGATTGTGACATCGATATATGTTTCAGGTAATCTAAGTTGAGGGTCATATTTATATATATTAAACTCAACACCAGATGCATAAGTGCTGATACTTGTTGAATCTTGAATGACTTGATCCTCTGTTTGAATCAGATCACACAACTTATTATTGGGAGTAACTGAACAATCTACTAGACTATTATCTTGACAACCAGTAAGAAATATTACGGTAAATAGCAATACGAAAATCCAAACGATATTTTTCATGTCCATCACCTAGTCTAATAATGTGAGATTCACTTTGATTATATAATCTCCCAAAAGCAAATCTCGAGACATATTGAAAGCCAAAGTTTGAAATGTAATAACCAATACACCTGGCTCAGAAACTACAATATTTGTGCCTGGTTCATTGTACGTATATTCAAAATAATGAACTATCCCATCAGAATCATTTGTAAATGCGGCGCTGACTCTTAACCCTTCGGGAAATTCAATGTTAAAACTTGCAGCTTGATCTATATGCATGGTCATTTTTTCTGTATCTTCAAGATAATTAAAACTCATTTCATATGTATACGAAGTCAAATCGTTAACTACTTCTACTGAATTGAATTCCACAAATTCTGTTTCATTCAGTTCCTCAATTTTAATTAATTCAAAATTGTACACATAAAATCTTTCGGCTGGCATCGTTAAATTATATGTGCCCGCAGGTAAAAAGTATGGAAATAACGTATCGATATTGATTACATTCATATAAGGGTTATCGACTCCATAAAGCAAAAATTTATTTCCGTTTTTAGTATAAAAACTAATGGCCATATCAGTTTCTAGTGTGAATTGATAAATATCAATATCCTCATATGTAGAAACAAATCCCTGGATATGATATTTATTTTGGTCCATAGGAAGAAAATGAATTTGTTCACCAGATCGTTCCGGAGTTATTGAGAAAGTTGCATAAATATCAGTAAAATCATACAATTCAATATAATATTTGCCTTCAGCTAAGTCATAATACATTAAACTGTTTTTATCAACTATTTCAAAATTTGAATCGAGTATCCTGTACTTAGCTTTTATAGAACTGACGAAAACATTACTAGATTCCACGATCGAAAATGCAAATCTATCGACTTCTCCTTGAAATGGCAGTGCAACTTTTGTGTTCATCAAAGTGCAATTGTCGATAAGTGGTACTTTATCAAAATCTACCTTCTGTGTTGTTGTGTTATAAAACTTTATGGTGAATTCATGCTCACTTTGATTTGTACTTGAAAAATAAAGCACTAAATCCTCTTCAAATGGCATTTGCACCACAACATATTCCATAACATACTCTATTTCTGCAAAATTAATATTCCCAAAAGCGATTCCAAATAATTTAGAGTATTCAATAACAATATAATCGAAGTCTCCTGTTACAACAAACGCATCGAGGTCATATTCATAATTTGTTTCAAAAGTATATTTTCCATTTCCACTGATCACTTGAAGATCAGGACACTCACCATTATAATGGTCATCAACTTGTGAGTTTAAAGAATAGGATAGCGTAGCAGAATGTGTATTTATAGGTCTAGCTGATAGATAAACATAATATATTCCAGGATTTAAATAGACATAAATCGAATCTGTATCAAAATAATATGGAAAAGCTATATCTCTATAGGGGTTATACTGATTTCCTTCCAAATCATAAAGATACCAAGACAATTTCAAAAGTGAATCCGTTGTTGAACTAAATTTATATTCTCCTTCTGTTGTTATTTCAATGAAGTACAACTCAGCATTCGGACTAAAATAATCATATTTCGAATTGATTGCTTCATCTATTTCCATCAGAGGATGTGAGGAATCACCAAGATGTTGCTCGATACCAAACAAATCGATTGCCCCATTAATCAAACTCGCGGTGTCTATAAGAAAACTTTCACTGATATTAATTTTTTGAACCAACGAGAATTCATCGCCCAGCAAAGCGCTATAAGTAATTTGAATATACTCGATCTCGCCATCATCCAAAAGAGCAAAAATATAGATATCCCCTTCGCTGGGAAGAACAAAAGAAGCGACGTATTGTTGAATGTAGTATTCAACATATTCCCTTTCATTGGCATTCAAATCATTTATATTGACTGTAATATTTTTTGATTGATCCGTTATTTGTGTTTCAAGTCCAAAAGCTGGGTTATCCCAAAACTTAAGAATGTCTGTTAGGATACTTTCATCATACTTTCTAAAAAAAGGAATATACGCCTCAACTGAAGAATTTCTGCTAACATGAGATATTCTTTCATAATAGGAAAGAATGTGAGTTCTTCTTAAGACAAGTTGTTCACGATACACTTTATCTGTTCTGAGGTTTTGAATGCTTTTATGATATACATATTCTTCGGTAATGATAAAACGATCAGTATCTGTACGAATAGCTTGCATTTGAGGTAACTGATACTTCGTTTCAACATCATAAGTAAAGGTACTTTTTTCATCAATAAAATCAGTATAAGAAGACGAATCTTTTTGTACATCGCTATTTATGGAGGTGGTTAAAAAGGTGTCCAAAAAAAATAACATAGCTATGCTTATGCATGATATTAAAAGTATTTTTGTGATTTTTCCCATTATTTCCCCCATCAACACTGTTTTTTTACTTAGAAAAGTTAGTAATATGTTAAATTATAACATGTAAAAAGTATTTAATAAAGGCATAGTCTCAATTTATTAAATTATAGATTTCATATTTGTTTTTTGATTGCTTCAAATCAGAAATATTTTACATTTTAAAGTTGCTTAATTGATTGAGGTCACTTCAATTCAATTGCGTATCCTGCAACTAAATTGCTAAACTGTATTCTTTCGTTTTTGAATCATCAAAACAATCAAGCTGAATCCAATCAAGTAGATCCACATACAAAGCGCAACTGAGACCGCATAACCGACTGTATGTGCTGGAAAAACGCTTTCTATGATTGTAAAAGGCGTTCCATCCCCGCTTGAAAGAAACATATAATTGCTTTGATAGCCTGTGTTGAGTAAATTGACTGATTCTGCTACGATCATAAAGAAACCTAAAATGCCAATCGAAATCAAGATATTCCGTTTCTCAAAAGAGTGAAGACCGCTAATCGCAATATAGAGAGCCGCAAATGCAGATGTCATATGTGTGATTAAACTATTTAGGGTAAAAAAGTGAATGACAGGAAAAATCGAATAAATATTACCTGCAAGATAAGTCCCGAGCAATCCTCCGAGAAGACCAAACATCACCATAAAGTCGAGAGTTGCTTTCTGAATCCGACCCTTTGAGAATGCTGCTACAGGTAATACAATGAGTGGGATACTGCAAAGAAACAACGGCAAATAGCCGAGAAGGATAGCGATATCCTTTGTAATAATGACACTGACAATAAGTTTTAGTACTTCTACGCTATCGAGTACTATTGCAGCAACCATTACCACTTTTAATTTTTCTGATCGTGATTTCGTTTTGTTCTTACGACCGAAAAAAATAGCCAAAAAAACAACGAGTGCAAATGCCATGGATACTGTTAATAGATGTTGCCACGACATATAGCCTTCTGGCAAACGATCAAATGCCCAACTTATATATTGCTTATAGAATTCTTGCATGGCAAGTTACCCCCAAAGGAATACTTAAAAATAATTGTTTTAATCACACTGATTATATGCCACAATATGAATTAATGAAAGAGTGCATCTGAATATCTCAATCACTCTATGCTAAAATGCCTTTCAATATAATGCTCAATTACCAAGAACGATAAAGTGCATATGATTAAGGAAACCAAATCTCCATATATAAACATACTGAAAGGGAAAATAATTATGAGTGATATAATCAATATCACAAAATGTCTGTGAAGTTCAAAGGAACCATCAAATTTGTGATGTTTAATTTCCCTAATCATTTTACTCAAAGAAATAATTAGAATAAATAACATATATGCAATCATTAGAATTGGAAATACATAAAGTGCAAAAAATTCGAAAAGATTTTCGAAAGTTGTATCAGGACGATATGGACTGATGTAAACCAAAAACAAACAAGTACCAATAACAAAAGGCAAAGACATTCGGTATATGAATACTTTTGTTGATTCTTTCTTGGTTCTATATAGGTAAACCGAAGTAGCTGAGAAAATCAATAGAGGGATTATGATTGCTACAATTTGTGGCGTTCCTCGATAGGAAATATTTACTACAGTCGCAATCATAATAATCGAAACCACAATCCACTCTTGTGTTTTGAAAACACCTAATAATTTCTTGGGCTTGAATGATATCTTTTTATCATGAATACTCTTTATCAGAACTGACGTGGATAATCCAACCAAACTGATGAATAACATCCATAAAACGTAATAATCAAGTTTCATGACAGTTGTTGCTATATTGGCTAAAGACGCTGCAATAATTTGAGGAATCAACAATGCAAATAGTGTAATGAGCACCGAATAAAAGACGAGTGTTCGATTATAGATCATTCGCTTGTCATTATCGTTATATTCGCATGCTTCCATCATATAATTTCTGCTAAACATGAACCACATCAGAGCTACTGTAGCGATAACGATAAATCCAATAACTCCATACCATACTCTATAAGTTGAGTACGTAAATGCTATAAATAATAAATATGCTGATACCAATAGAACCAATGATCCAATACTAGCATTCTTAAATCGGATGTTTATACCATCAATTTTGCGATTAGAATCCTTTGATTCCCTTTTCCCCTTAAGTAACTCATCAACGGTGACATTAAGTATTTCTGCCAGTCTCGGAAATATAGATATGTCAGGATATCCTTCCCCGGTTTCCCATCTAGAAATTGCACTATTCGATACTTTGAGTAAATCTGCCAATTC
>DOYO01000154.1:0-1049 GCA_003518475.1 Acholeplasmataceae bacterium | reverse complement strand
ATTAAACATCTTAAATGTTGCATAGACTGTAATAAAGAAGCAAATCAAGTTAAGTAAGAACTCACTATATTGACGTGCTATGACAACCAACAAAAAAACAAAGAGCAAAAAAGAAACAATGAAATCTGTCAATAGATCAAACTCACTCTTTTTACTAGTTTTCTTTATTGTTGAAACTGCCATACGAATGATGATGTATATCATTTGGGCAACATACAAAACGAATACCGTGTTAAACATTAAAGATATGGCAGGTGAAATATTGATTGTTCGAAAAAGTAAATCCAAAATGAGTATAGTCAAAAAAGCCGCAGGTCCTATATAGTGATAATTCTTAGTAAATATCAGTGATAGAATAATGCTCGTCAGCATCACTCCACTTACCAAAGCAACATTATAATAACTATTTAAAATGATTGATAAACTAGTAATCAAAATTGCGAAGATAATAAAATAATTCACTGGTTGATTGGCAGAATTTAATGCTTTTTGAAGATGATGTTCCCTTAAACTCTCAATGAGTATGATAACAATACCGCCTATAATAAAAATCCAAACGATGTATGGTAAAGCTACATANNTATTCTTAATTAATTTTTTCATCTATTCACCAATCCTAAGGATACAGTCATCAATACAAGACACTTCGCTATGGTTATCAACCAATAAAAATCATTTATTCTCATATTTAACATAACCAGCAATAAATAATGCAGCACCCATGATCATCAGTGGAATAGCCGAAATAATATCATCTGCATAGTGATCTATGATTGCATTAGCCGAAATCACAATCATCATAAATAAACCAATAATCATGATCGATAGATGTATTTTTTTATTCATTTGTTTCTCCCCATTGTCAATATGTATTTATTGAAATTATATCACATCCCTTTCAAAATTGAAATTGCATAATCCAACTAAATACATTGTTTTTGACTTATGAACTGTACTAAATATTGATACGTATTTATTAACCCTTATCTTTAAATATCATAGTTCCGAGCAGACTCAAAGATTAAAAAAACCGATAATCATATCGGTTT
>DOYO01000095.1 GCA_003518475.1 Acholeplasmataceae bacterium | reverse complement strand
ATTTTGATTTTCTTAGTGAACGCTTCAATGAACCTATTCGGTCTTGTCATGGAACAGCTTAACTCAGAAAGAAAAGCAGGAACAAAAGTCAATTGGGGTCCATTCATTTGGGGTAGCATTGCTGGTTTAGCTCCATGGATCGCAATCGTGCTTTATATGACTGGCGCAACCGCTGAAGCGACTGCACAAACACCATGGTTCGTTTGGGCAATCGTTGGAACTTATTTCGTAGCATTCAACTCCTTCCCAATCAACATGATTTTACAATACGTTGGTAAAGGCAAGTTTAAGAATTATCTGTATGGTGAACGTGGTTATATCATTTTGAGCCTAGTTGCTAAATCCATTCTTGCATGGTTAGTTCTTGTTGGCGCATTACAACCATAACAAATGCATAAGCTAGGGCGACCTAGCTTTTTTTCTTTGGAGGACCTATGTACTTAAAAAAACTTAAATATCCAGAATATTTTCAAGGAAATAATAAAAAGGACAACTATTTTGAAGGATGGTATTACAAGCTGGTCAGCAAAGATCAGTCTTATACCATCGCATTCATTCCTGGTGTCAGCTTGGTCACGGATGATGCGCATGCATTCATTCAGGTGTTCATTTCACACGGGACCGGTACAGAAGTCAATTTGAAAACTTTTTATTTCAGATTTGAAATGAAGGATTTTTCATATGGCCATGAGGATTTTTGGATGAAGATTGGCAAGAATTATTTCTCCAAAGAAAAAATAGAAATTTCATTGATGAATGATCAGATAGAGTTATCCGGCAGGATTGGATTATATGAGCTCACTCCTCTCAAAAGAACTCTTCTCATGCCAAACATCATGGGGTTCTTCGGTTACTTCAATTTCATGGAATGCTATCATGGAGTGGTGAGCATGAATCACACCTTAAATGGCAACCTCAGGGTCAACAATAAATCTGTCGTGTTCAACACTGGCAAGGGTTACATCGAAAAAGATTGGGGTAAATCATTTCCTAGGGCATATGTCTGGCTTCAATCCAATCATTTTACAGATTCCAACACTTCTCTATTATTCTCTTATGCGGATATTCCATTCTTAGGTCTATACTTCAAGGGCTTGATTGTCAATCTGATTATCAATAAAAAGGAATACCGGTTCGCAACCTATAACGGCGCTAAAATCAAAATTGAAGAAATCAAGGATGGGTCAGTCAGCTATGTCATTAAGAAAGGTCCATATCTTCTTGAAATTGATGCCGTATCAACTGTTCAAATCGGTTTAGCTTCGCCTAAAAACGGTAAAATGATTGAACAAATCAAAGAAGGCTTGTCCGGAACCATCCATATCAAGTTCTATAGAAAGAAAGTTTTAATACTTGAAGATACCGGTCTTCATGCTGGTATTGAAATCATGAAGCGGTAGTTGAAAAAACTACTGCTTTTTTTTGCATTTATCTAAGAAACACAACTATCCATATGATAAAATATAAAAAACGGAAAGGAGTTGATCCCCTTGAAATATACATCGAAGACCTATAAGGAAATCATGCTTGTTTTCTTGAAACTTGGTGTTCTCGCATTCGGAGGACCAGCTGCCCACATCGCCATGATGGAGGATGAGGTCGTACATAAAAGAAAATGGGTGACCAAAGAGAAATTTGTCGACATGATCGGTTTCACCAACCTGATTCCAGGACCGAACTCAACAGAAATCGCTATTTTGCTCGGTCATGCCCGAGGTGGTAAAAAAGGATTGTTTATCGCCGGCATCAGCTTTATTCTCCCAGCGATGCTCATCGTTTTAGGATTCGCTATCATCTACAAGAATTACGGAAGCGTTGCTTACGTATCTTCAATCTTTGATGCCATTAAGCCTGTCATTCTTGCAATAGTCCTACAGGCATTATTCAGACTTACCAAAACAACACTCACAACAATCGAAGCATTCTTTATCTTCGGTATCGTCTTAGCATTATCCATTTTAGGTGTATCCGAGATCCCCTTGCTTGCAATCGCAGCAGGATTGATGTTCATCTATCGCAAAATCAAAACATTCAGACAAGCCAAATCTTTAGTCGTCGAACCCATCTCTTTAATTACTCTATTCCTGATCTTCTTAAAGATCGGCGCAGTCCTTTACGGCAGCGGTTATGTTCTTCTCGCTTTTTTAAGAACTGAACTTGTCCATAATCTTGGAATCATAACGAATGCTCAGCTTATTGATGCTGTTGCAGTCGGTCAATTCACACCAGGTCCAGTCTTTACCACAGCAACATTCATCGGTTATCTCGTATTGGATGTGCCAGGAGCTATCATCGCAACCATCGGTATTTTCCTGCCGTCATTTCTAATCATTTGGCTGCTCCACCCTCTGATTGATAAAATGAGAGGTTCTAAGAATGTTAAACATGTCTTAGATGGAGTGAATGCTGCAGCAATTGCCTTAATGGCTGGTGTGACCATCGAGCTAGGCATCGCATCCTTGAATTCGATTCTCTACGGTTTCATCTTCATCATCAGCGCCTTCTTGCTGATTAAGTACAAACTAAATTCAACCTACCTGATTGTTGGTGGCGCGATGATTGGATTACTCATGTTTTTCATCAATTAAGAGGTCAAAACGACTTCTTTTTTTTATCTTTCCTTCATCTTTATACAATCTTTATACACCTTGTTTGATTCCCACACACCATCTTTATACCCGTTAGAATAGACTAAGTGTGTAGTATAAATGGAGGTAAAGTTATGCAAGAACTTATTGGAATGAATGTAAAAATCAGTTTAAATGACACACACGGTTTTGTAACCTTAGTGGGTATAGTAAAGAAAATCGATCAAAATTTTCTATTGCTTGATGCAACCATCGGTCCTGTTTACATTTGTATTCATGCAATCAAAACCATACAAGTGAAGGTGAAACCAAATGAAGAGAAATAAAACTGTAGTGATTGGCTCCGGGAGACTTGGCGCGAATATCGCTGCAAAGCTATCCGACTTAGGTAATGATGTTTTAATTATTGATAAAGATGGTTCATCATTTAGAAAACTATCGGAAACCTTTTCCGGCTATGATGTTGTTGGTGATGCTACAGATCTGGGTATATTAGAAAATGAAGCTTTTATCAAGGAAGCCAAAGAGGTTATCATCACAACCGATAGCGACAACGTGAACCTGTTCATTGCCCATATCTGTTTTTTCATCTATGATGTGCCAAATATTTACGTTCGTTTTTCGGATACCGATAAAGGAAAACTGATTGAACATACAACTATTCGTGCCATCTATCCTTTTATTCTTTCCATTGAGGATTTCATGGAAAAGAGAGTTGGAGGAATTGAATTATGAGAATTGTCGTCGTCAATGGAACCCATGAAGCTGATTTCATCGTCAAAAAATTCAAAAAAGAAAGACATCAGCTCCTTGTCATCAACTCAGACAAGAAATTTGGTGAATACATCAGCAGTTCCAATAAAATACCAGTCCTTTTCGGAGATCCAACAAAAGCATACACCTTAGAGGATGCAAACATTCAAGGAGCTGATGTTTTAATCGCTCTATCAGAAAACGATATTGATAATTACGTCGCCTGCATTACCGCAAAAAAACTATTCGATGTCAAACGTGTTGTTTCAGTTGTCAGAAACCCTAAAAGAGTCGATCTGTTCAGAGCCTTGGGCATTGACAGTGTTATCTCTTCAACCTATCTACTTGGTGAAAGTATTAAAAATGAATCGATTATCGAAGATTTTATCAAGACGATTTCTATTGAAAATGAAAAGATCGTCATCACAGAAATCAAAGTAGAACCTGATTTCAATTTGGTTAATAAAAAAATTAAAGATGCAAGTCTACCCCCGCATTTAATCATCAGTTGCATCTATAGAGAGCCTAAAGCAATCATCCCGAATGGCGAAACCATCATTGAGGCCCATGACAAACTTGTCATTGTATCTACATTAGAAGATACCGATTCGATGATTGAATTCATCCAAAAGCGAGTTGTTCCTCATGAAGAATAAAACCATCAAGGGCTACCCGATGCTTTTGGGTTATCTTGGAATATTCATGATGATGATTGGTCTTATCGTTCTTCTTCCCCTCTTCATCTTGATTTTCTATCCCAACGAGGCTTCCCAAGCTAGATTTTTCATCATACCAGGGACTGTATCCATAATCTTGGGATACATGTTAACATTAATCAATCGAGGAAAAGAAACTGAAAAACTAGAACGTCATCAAGATGCGGTTCTCATTTTCAGCATCTGGATTATCGCAATTTTAATCTCTTCTATTCCTTTCATGCTCAGTGGAACATACAATTTTTCTCAAAGTGTTTTCGAATCGACAAGCGGTTATTCAACCACAGGGTTATCTGTAGTTGATGTTACACAAGCATCACATATGTTTTTACTATTCAGAGCTTTGATGCAGTTCTTTGGAGGTGTCGGTCTTGTATTGGTACTGACATCTGCAGTATCAGATAAATATGGTATGAGACTCTATAACGCTGAAGGCCACAATGATAAACTGCTCCCAAATTTACTCCGTTCAGCAAGACTCATATTATCCATTTACACAAGCTATATAGTAATTGGATCTATTTTATACGTGATCTTCGGCATGCCTCTATTTGATGCATTTTGTCATGCGATTGCAAGTGTTTCTACTGGAGGATTTTCTACACAAAGCGCATCAATAGGTTATTATGACAGCCTTCCAATTGAAATCATTACAATGGTTTTAATGCTGCTGGGTGCTACGAATTTGATTATCCATATCTATTTTTTCAAGGGAAAAATCAAAAAATCACTATCTCATGTTGAGCTTAAGTTATTCGCAATCCTAACCCTTATTTTTCTTCCACTGATGATTTTATCCGTATCATCCATGTATACAGGAAACCTGGGAGAAGCAATCCGTACAGGGTTGTTCCAATTCATGAGCGCTATCACAACAACTGGATTTCAAACAGTTCCAACATTTACAACACTACCTCATTTCTTTAACATCAGTGTTATAATATTAATGGTCATTGGTGGTGGCATCGGATCAACTGCTGGCGGTATCAAACAGTACCGTGTCGCACTATCCATCAAGCATATCTACTGGAATCTACGAGATCGGTTGTCTAATAAAAAAACATTACATACCGATTATACATCAAGATTTGGTAAAGAAATCATTGTGACCGATCAAGAATTATCAGGTCATTCCGCACACATTCTCTTATATTTATTGACTTTAGGCATGGGTACGCTGATATTCACCTTCTTCGGTTATTCAATCGGAGATGCACTGTTTGAGTTCGCATCTGCATTAGGCACAGTCGGTTTATCTATTGGAGTTTTATCATATAGTTCGCATCCAGTCATGCTATGGACAGCAAGTATCGGAATGTTCTTGGGAAGACTTGAGTTCTACGTTGTTTTAATCGCACTTTCTAAAATGTTTCTTGATTTAACAAAAAAGAGGGTTCTATAAATGAACAAGCAAAGAGTTAGAAATATTTTATTCACTGTTTCGACATTGATTCTTTCTACTCTTTTAGCATTCGCGTTTGAACAATTCAATCTACGTAGAGAAAACATACTTTTAATTTACGTTGCATCCATCATGCTCATCATGGTGGAAACAAGAAAAGTGGCGCTAGGCATCGCGTCCACTTTTTTATTGGTTTTCATCTTCAACTTCTTCTTCACAGAACCAAAATATACCTTCATCATCGCAGATGCGAATTACATCATCACTCTGATCATCTTCATGGTTGCTATCGCGATTATGGGAACGTTGACCACCAGTCTCCAAAGGGAAATTAACTTTTCTAAAGATAATGGGACAAAAATGGAGCTTCTCTATCAAATGAGTAAGGAACTCCTATTTGCCAATACAAAAGAAGAAATCCTAAGAATTGAGAAACTCCATTTGTCCTCTATTATGAACAGGGACTTCTTGTTTCACTTCACGAAAATACTCCCAGATGACGATCAAGCATTTATTGATATCTCAAAATACAAAAAAGAAATCGAATACGCAACCAGTTATCACTTGATCTGCGGTAAGAATGAATCTAAATATGCGCATCTCCCAATAAAAATATTCCCGATTACCAGCACAAAAGGCATTTCTGGCGTGTTAATCGTCAATTGTGAAGAGAATGATCTTTCGAAACAAGAAAAAGAGTTTATTCAAACAAGCTTATTGCATATGCTCATTGCACTTGAACGTGAAAAACTATCTGAAGATCAAGAACATTCAAGATTGGAAATTGAAAAAGAACGCTTAAAAAGCGCTCTTCTTAGAAGCATCTCGCACGATATCAGAACACCGCTCACCACTCTTCAAACGGGAACGAGCTTCCTTTATGAAAGTTTTGATTTAATTGATGACGATATGAAGAAGAACTTATTACTTGATATCAATAATGAAACATCCAGAATGTCTGAATTCGTTGAAAACTTACTGAACATGACCAGATTGAATGCGAATCAACTCATGCTTCACTTGAAGGATGAACTAATCGATGATATTCTTATGGACGTCAATCATCGAATTCAAAATAGGTTGGGTTTACATAAACTCGTGATTGAACAAAAGGAAAGCATGGATTATGTCTATACTGATGCTACACTCCTCATTCAAGTCTTGACTAACCTAATAGATAATGCCATCAGGCATACAAGAGAAGACGCTACCATTCAAATTTCCTATCATAAAACCTCACAAGATATTGAATTTCAAGTGATTGATGATGGTGGGGGAATTATCCAAACAGATTTGCATAAGATATTTTCAGATTTTGTCAGCATTGATACTGGCAAGGGTGATAAAACAAGAGGAATAGGATTGGGTTTAAGTATTTGCCAAGCTATCATTAAAGCGCACGGAGGAACAATTAAAGCTCAAAACAACGATATCGGTGGAGCAACATTCTCTTTCACCCTTCCATCCAAACAGGAGGTAACCAATGGCTAAACATAAAATACTCATCATTGAAGACGATAAAGTCATTTTAAAGTTTGTCTCACTTGCTCTTGTCACGAATGGCTATGAAGTATTAAGTTCAGAAAGCGGTATTTCAGGCATAGGCATATTTTTAAGTCAAAATCCAGATTTAATCCTTCTCGATCTTGGGTTGCCTGACCTAGATGGCATGGAAGTCTTGCAGCAAATCAGAGAACAAAAAACAACACCAGTCATCGTCATCTCTGCGCGTGGCAGAGAAACTGATAAGGTTTTGGCATTAGATCATGGAGCCAACGATTATGTAACAAAGCCATTTAACGTTGGTGAGGTATTGGC
>DOYO01000061.1:4318-4662 GCA_003518475.1 Acholeplasmataceae bacterium | reverse complement strand
ATGAATACATCAAATTGAAATAAACTTTTACTATAAAGATTTACTTGTACTTATTTATCCCCATTCCACTAACTTTATAACCAAAAAATCATAGATTAACAGCTCTCAAATACCTGGTATAGGCTTTTTGATGGTTGTTTTTTTAATGAGTAGATTTCACTTTTTTTGAAACAAATTTCGACCTGTAAGAAAAATTGTAGTTCTCAATCTTGTAAGTGAAAATGTGTTTAAATATGGAAAAACCAAATACTAATCACACGATGTTTCGCAATTCTTAGATTATCTTAATCAACTGTCTGCTATTTCGTTGACTTTCCATACAATAAATTATTTATAGTGTCTAC
>DOYO01000061.1:0-4304 GCA_003518475.1 Acholeplasmataceae bacterium | reverse complement strand
GAACAAAAGATTTATGAAAGCAAGCCGATCGGATCTGCGATCAAATTTAAAAGAAAGGAAATGAATATGACCTTGGAGGAGGGAGCGGAAGGCATTTGCAGCGTATCCTATCTTTCAAAGTTAGAAAACAATTTGATTGAGGCGGGGGTAAGGTTTGTACCATCATTGATTGAAAGGTTTAATTTGGAGGATGTCTTTGATCAGGATGATGAAATGTATCAACTCCATATAAGAACGATCAAGGATTGTCTTTTTGATGGAACGAAACCAGAAGAAGACATGCCTTCATTTTATGGAAAGAGAAAGGATTATCAAGCATTATTGGTCAAGATGGGATATTATATACTGCTAGATCAATATGACGAGGCTTCTAAGTCTATTCATGATTTACGTGTTTATATTCCTAATTTAACTCAGGATGAGTTTGGATTGTTCACCCTTCTTGCAGGGATGATGCTCTATGACGATCATAAATATAGCGATGGATATGAACTGCTTTTACTGGCACCCAAGTTTGAAGATTTAGAGTATAAAGTTGTTCTGATGCTGCTCAAGTTCAGACTTTTTTGCGCATTCAAAATGCACAAAATATCAGAAGTGCTGAACAACTATCCGCTTTATGTCAATATGACCGTGGATATTGAAAAATATGACTTGCTTCAAGATATGAGAAATCAATATGTGCAATTTGAAGCAATCTATAAAAATCCAGAAGACATGGAAAGAATTTTAGGGAAGATGAGCACCTTATCACAGGAACTCAAAGATTATACAGTAGCGAAATCCATGTTTTATCATGGGGAGTATGAAGATGTTATCTTAGCATCCAAGCCTTATTATAGAAAACATAGCCATTGGCTGGTCCTCTATGTGATCTCACTGGATTATATGAAGAAGAACGAGGATATCCAGTACTTCTTAGATCATCTGGATGAACTTGAAGATGTATGCAAGACAGCGAAACTTCTCATCGCGCATTTGAAACACAAGCATAAAAGCGACAAGACACAGCTTCTCAATTACTTAAGAAGAGAAATATTAGGCATCAAGCATTTATCAGATGAATACCAGGTGCTTGACTATCTGATGATGGATGCGCAAAACCTGTTCTCCCTTCATCAGCACTATAAGGAAGCTGTTCAAGTGACATCGCACTTCATTCCCAAATTGAAACGTCTTGGACATGCTGAACGTACTTTTCAAACCGAATGATAATCTTTTTTAATCATCTAAATTAAATCTTGATTAAACACAATATAAATAATAGAAAAAGGGGATTTCTCAATCCTTTTTTCATTTTACCCTCAAAATCATGCATTTTGGTCTCATAAAATTGACTAATACTGGGATTTCCTATATACTTATATAGGCTAAGGAGGGAACTCAACATGCGGACAATACGACTCATACGCTTAGCAAAGGGCTTTTTGATTTTATTCTTGGTTTCGGCATTTTTAACGGCCTTTCACCAGTGGACTTACTCAAATGTTCCCTTATTCACACAATATTTAATCAAAACATTACTCGCGCAACCAGGAATTGCAGATGGAAACGTTGCAGTAGGTGAAGTTCATTTGCCTGCTTTTTTGATATCTTATTTTTCTCAAACCGCTGATGTTCTAGAGATTATCATGCGTGTTGCACTATCTTTATTGGTACTCCAGGTATTCAGATTCTCCCTTCGATTTGTTGAAATGTGGACCAAGGGTCTCCTGAGTGAAAAGATGGGCGAAAGAATGCGCATCCGTTTATATGGACACATTCAAGATTTGAATTATGAATTCCATAATAAGACAGATACGGGCGACCTCATTCAAAGATGCACATCAGATATTGAAACCACGACAGGATTTTTAGCAGGAAGATCATTAGATATCATCCATCTGATCGCCACCCTGTTTTTTGGTGCTTATCAGTTGATGCTGATCAATCCAACCATGGTATGGGTCACACTCGCCATCGTTCCGTTCGTTGCAGTATCCTCAACGATTTATTTCGTCAAGATTGACAAGATCTTCATGAAGATTGAAACCACTGAATCGAAAATGATGACAGTTGTTCAAGAAAACCTATCTGGTTCCAGAGTGGTTCGCGCATTCGCGAACGAAGCATTTGAAATCGATAAGATGGATACTAAGAATAGGGAATATGCCAATGCTTTAAAAAGAGCGAACAAGATTATCGCTATTTATTGGGGTATCATGGACTTTATCGGTATTTCTCAATACTTGATCATCATCGCTGTCGGTGTCTACTATGTTCAAAATGGACAAATGGATGCTGCCGGTGTTGTCACATCACTCGCGCTTGTCGGCATGTTGATCTGGCCGATCCGCGGACTTGGAAGAATCATCAATGACTTCGGTAAAGCGCTTGTCGCATCCGACCGCATCAATGAAATATTAGATAAGCCAAGCGAATACTTGAATGATGGCACAGAAAAACCATCGATTCAGGGCGGCATTGAATTCGATGATGTCTCCTTCAAATTCCCAGACACAGAAGAACACTTATTGAAGAAGGTCAAATTCAAGATTCAAGCTGGTCAAACGGTTGCTATCATCGGAAGAACCGGAAGCGGTAAATCAACCATCATCAACTTACTCTTAAAGATGTATGATTATCAGGATGGAGACATCAAAATTGATGGTATTTCCTTAAGATCAATCAATAAGAAGCATATCAGAAGCCAAGTCGGTGTTGTGCTCCAAGATCCATTCCTTTATTCCAAAACTGTATTTGAAAACATCGCGATCGCTCACAAAAATGTGGATAAAGATCGTGTTTATAACGCAGCTGTCACAGCTGCGCTTGAAAAAGATATTAAAACGTTCAAACAAGGATATGATACCGTCGTTGGAGAAAAAGGAACGACGTTATCCGGCGGACAGAAACAAAGAGTTGCGATTGCGCGAGTTCTTGTTGCAGATAAGCCAATTCTTATTTTTGATGATGCATTATCTGCAGTGGACACCAAGACGGATATGATGATCCGTGAAGCTTTGGCGCATAAGAACTATAAGCATACGACCATCATCATCACACACCGCATTACAACTGCGAAGGAAGCAGATCAGATTATTGTTCTCGACCAAGGTAACATTGAAGCGATTGGAACACATGATGAGCTTGCCAAGCAGGATGGATTATATAGAAAGCTTTGGGATATTCAAGGTAAACTTGAAAAAGAATTCCAAGCTTTATTGAAGGCAGGTGAAAACGATGCAGCATGAAGATGATCAGGACTTAAGCTATAAGGTCCATATCGGACCATGGAAAAAGATTGTCGGTATCGTATTCAGATCTAAAAAACGCATGGTATTGTTAATTCTGTTTTCAGGCATGCTCGCAATTCTGGATGGTGCGATTCCGCTTTTGAACAGATACGCGATCGATACATTTTTCGTTGAAGGCGATTATTCAACATGGCCTTATTTTATCGCTGCCAATTTACTGCTGGCTGCAGGATTTGGATTATCTGTTTGGGGATTTGTTTATCAAGCGGGTATTGTTGAAGCGGAAACAAGCTATGAATTAAGACGTCAGGCATTTAAGAACTTGCAGACATTGTCTTATTCCTATTTTGATCAAACGCCTCAAGGCTGGATCATGGCGAGAATGACTTCAGATGCAAGAAAGCTTTCTCTTATTATTTCTTGGGGAATCGTTGACTTTGTCTGGGCAGGTTTATCCATGATTGTTATTTTGGTTGTTTTATTCTTCACGTTCTGGAAACTGGCACTGATTGTTTCCATCATTCTTCCAATCATGCTGCTTATTGCATGGTTCTTCAGGAAGATTATTTTAAAGCAGCACCGTATTGCAAGAAAACAAAACTCACAGCTCACAGCTCAATATAACGAAGGTTTCTTGGGTGCGAAGACAACAAAGAGCTTAAGCATCGAAGAAAGCAATTTCGATGAGTTCGCCAAAACTGCGCATGCATTAAGACATGCAAGCGTCAAGGCAGTCATTTCATCCGCTTTATTTTCCTCAATCATTTTAGTCTTGGCATATATCGCAGTAGCAACCACGATGGTTCGCGGTTCAGTGTTCGTATTGAATCTGATTATTACCGTCGGTACCTTGCAGATGTTTATTTCCTATACGGTCAATTTCTTTGAACCTGTCATGGCGATTTCTAGAATTCTATCTGATTTCCAAAATGCGCAAGCATCCGCTGAGCGCATCGTCGGCTTGATTGAAACCAAATCAAATCTTGTCGATACCAAGGAAGTTGAAGATGTTTATGGTACATTATTCGTCGATAAGAAGGAAAACTGGGAGAACCTGAAGGGTGATGT
>DOYO01000062.1 GCA_003518475.1 Acholeplasmataceae bacterium | reverse complement strand
AGAGTATGTAAATTTGTTTGACTATAATGAATATTGATTAATCAAAATTATTTTCCTGAAGCATTATAAGATTCTGAAATCTTTATAATAATGTCCTCGTTAATATTGGAATCTAGAAAAACGAATAATATAACTCGTGTCACGTCTTCATCTGCAAGACTTGCAAATGACAGTCTAATCAAATCCAAAGACTCTCCATTCACCTCATAGCGAAAAACATAGCAATTTGAATTATTTGAATTTCCTGTTAAATCTCTTATTTTCAATATTTCAGTATATTCTGCAACGTAAGGATTTAGTTCTTGTGCTCCTTCACTTTTAATATACTCAATAGCAATTATTTCACTACTATTAATATCCTTAATATATATCCAACTATCTTCTTCATAAAATGCCCATTCTTCCGGAATATACACTGTTCCAATCCGATTATCAGGAATCTTCACTTGAATATAACCCTCATATTGATTGGAATTTACACATCCTGTTAATAAAATTAACAAAATTAGTGATATAAGTAATTTGTATTTTCTCATGATATCACCTATTTCTCATTGATAATTATTCAGTTCACTCAATAATGAACCGAAATCATAAATAAATCTAGCTATACCCTCAAATAATCTAGCCGTACTATCGGTTGAAGTATCTCCTAACATAGCCGGATTTCCATTCGTATACCAGTTACCAAAGATTTTTTCGAAACCATAATGGGTTTGCAATTCCAAATACATGCCTAAATTTGTTCTACATTCGAAATCACTATATATATTCTCTTTTAAGTATTTTGAAAATAAACCCGCAGTATAAATACTATAATACTTGTTGTTCCCTTTATTAAAATTAAAATTGATATATTGATCTGTTTCATTGTCGTATGGTTTTATGTCTGCTGATATACTATCCCAATTATCCTTGACAGGCAAATAGTCCCCAAGAATTAATCCGGATGTAGTATAACCAGCAAGTTCCCAACCTTCTGATCCTAGAGATTTCGCTGTTTTGTACGCTTTAGCCGCACCATGTACAGCAGTTGCTGTAACAAAAACAATACCAATGAGTATCAATATTGGAAAATCGCCGTCGCTGTCTGTATACATCACTGGAGTATTTGCACAATATGTATGTTTTATTACTGCTTATATTACTTTTTCGATCTTTGAGCGATTTGCGTATTAGATTCTATAGTTACTTTTGTAATAATCTTGAAGGAGCAAAGCGATTGATTGTTTGTTCAACATCAGGTGTACTGACAACAAAGATGTTATCTTTTCTTAATCTGCACGCTGTAATTTTCTTCCCCTCTAAACTTACTTTTGAAAAGAATATCCATATTGTAATTCCAGCGTTGATTCTTCTAATTTCATAAATTTCTTCCCAAGAAATAAACCGTTGTTTTTTTCCTAATAGTGTTTTTTCTATACCTTTTTTACAAAATTCTACGCATGGCCACATCGTAATAAACGAAGACACAAAAAGAAGCAATGGAATACCCACAAGAGAAACTATAATAAATATTATTTCGAATGCTGTTCCTTCACCGTGGCTATATTTAAGAATAAAATATAATGCCATAGCACCTATTATCAAAAATACAACGGCCAGAATGGGTATGTAAACCAAAATGCGAAACTTATTTTTTTCCAAAAAACTACCTCCAAGAAAAATCTATTTTAAGTGCGCTTTTCGTTTGATTAAATAATGAGGTATTCTGTACATATAGAAATCTATTTGGATTTGGTAGCACAACAAAAGCAATTGTACTTGTTATTACAAAAGAGCCTAATGAAGGAATAATAGCGCTAACAAATTTTTCTCCCCAAGTTACCCCATATATATCAGCAAAGTATTTAGCACCATATAGTGCTAAGAGGTTCGATGTTGCAGAATAAAGGCTAGAAGCAACAACTAGGCCAAGTTTAACATGGCCTGATGATATATATTGACTCACAAAACTACCTAACCCTCCACCTACTAAACCACTACCAGCAGCCCATAGAAACGCGCCAGTTCCACCTGTTGCTAAAGCTGCAGCAAGACCGGTAGTATTTACTGCCCCATTGATAAATCCACCTATAAATGATCCAAACACAGTTTCATCATCAGATCTTGAAACTACTCCTATAAATCCACCAATCAAACCACCAAGTAATATTGCTCCACCAATTACCAGAAAACTTTCTCCAGATGGATCAACATGCATTACTGTATTGTTTGCATAATAAGCATACATGTTTGTAGATTGAACATCACCAATTGATCTTAATGAATCATCTTCTTATCTTCCATCTGATTTTTCACGCTCATAAACTGGATCAATCAAGTACATGTTTTTGGTATGTGTTCAACTTATGTAAGTGTATTTTCATATATTTCAATTATCATAATCTTTTGTAAATGGTTTTAATTTTAACGAGTATCTTTTTCTAGATATATGGATTGTGATGATTGTCAGTTTTTCAATTCTTTATCTTTATATTTGCAGATGTCATATAGTGGACATGCACCGCATTTTGGATTTTTCGCTAAACAGTGATACCTTCCAAAAAAAATCAATTGGTGATGTGCTTTCTGCCATAATTCTTTTGGTATTTTTCTCATCAATTTCTTTTCTATTTCCAGTACCGAATCATTATCTTTCGCCAAACCAAGTCTAATAGAAACCCGTGCGACATGCGTATCAACAGCGAGTGCGGGTATGCCGAATGCGTTGGATAAAACTACATTCGCAGTCTTTCTCCCCACGCCCGGCAAAGCTTCTAAATCTTTTCTCTTTGAAGGAACCTCCCCATTGAATTTAGCAACTAAATCTTTGGAGAGCATCTGAATGTTTTTAGCCTTGTTACGATATAATCCAATGGTTTTGATGATGCTTTCGATATCTTCAATCAAAGCTTCAGATAATTCAAAGGCAGTTGGATATTTTTGAAATAAGGGCTTCGTTATTTTATTCACACTGATGTCCGTGGTCTGTGCGCTTAAGACAACAGCAATCAGGAGTTCAAAGTTATTTTGATGATTGAGTTCGACATGCGCGTCAGGAAACATGGATTCTAAAACATCAAGAATGATTTCTGCTCTATTCATCTGATTTTCTTATAAATCTCATCCAAAGCATTTTCAACATCTTGATCGATTTCCATCGGTTTAGGAATGGCTTGCGTGAGGATGCGTTCCACATATTTAACACTGCATTTTGATTCGGATGAACGGATTGCACTGATGATTTGTTCATGGGTATAGGTCTTGTCGTCATACCATCTTCTGATATTCTCCAGTTCATAAGACATCAATGCTCTGCCGAGTCCTTGTTCAAACAATCTGATGGTTTCCGTTAATGCGGATTCAGCTAAAACCTTGATCTTTTCCAAATCGTCTGACTTATATAGCTCTTCAATCTTCATGAAGGTCGGATCAAGTTCAAAGACTTCTCTTTCTTTTCCATCCTTCGTATCTAGTAAGATTGTCATGAATCCCTTATTCATCAAGGATTCAACAAGTGATCCGATATCATTTGCATTCAGCTCCACGCGTTTGGCGATGGAGGTGATGGAAAATGTTTTTCTCTTTTTATAAATTGAAAAAAGAGCAAGCAAAACAGACATCTCAGGCATGGAAAGCTTCAGACGTTTGTATTCCTTGATCAAGATGCGTTCAATCGCTAAATCGTAATCCTCATAGAGTCTCTTTAAGATCATAGTTAACCTTCTTCAATGCGTCGTGCGCTGCATCTTGTTCTGCATCTTTTTTCTTTTTACCCTTGCCCACGCCTAACGTGATATGATTGTCCAGTTTGACTGCAACCTCATATTCCTTATCGTGAGAAGGCCCTGTTTCCTTTAAGACGATATAACTGATACTTCTTTTATCACCGCTTTGAATCAATTCTTGAAGCGATGACTTGTAGTCGATGATTTTAGCCATCGGCTTGATATGGGGGACGACCATGATTTGAAATGCTTTTTCTGCTGCCATATATCCCAAATCGAGATAGATCGCACCAAATAAAGCCTCAAATGCATCAGCAATCATCGAATCGTTCGCTCCCTTGAGTTGTTCACCCTTCCCAAGACGCATGTAATCCTTCAAATGAATATAGGATGCATAAACGACATATGCTTCCTTGCAGACCAGCTGCGCGCGCATTTTCGTCATGATGCCTTCATTGACTGAATCTTTCCGATATAGATAATCACCCATGAGGAGCTGCATGACCGCATCTCCCAAGAATTCTAAGCGTTCATTATTTTCTACTTGATATTCATACCCATAGGATGCGTGTGTCAATGCAGTCAAATATAAAGATTCATTTTGATAGGGTATATCCAGTCTTTCTAATAATGACTTCATTCTGCCTTAACTTCCTTTTTAGATAATGTTTCTGTAACAAGACCGATGACATTGGCTTCAACCATTTCCTTCGCTTGTCTGATGGCATTATAGAATCCGTATTCCTTAGATGATCCTTGAGCTTTAATCACGACACTGGAAAAGCCCATCAATAATGCTCCACCGATTTCGGATGGATCTAGTGATTGTTTAAATCTCTTTAGTGCTTTTCTCATGAATAACGCACCGATGGTTGCGAAAATGGATGATTTGATTTCGCGTTTCAAGACCATGCCTAAACCCTTGGCAGTACCTTCAACGGTCTTCATGACGATGTTGGCTGTGAAGCCATCAGAGATCATGATATCCGCTTCTGTGGTCAATACTTCTTTCGGTTCAATATTTCCGACAAAATTGACATCTGGACTTGCTTTAAGTAATGCAAATACTTCCTTGTCAAAATCTCTACCCTTGCTATCTTCAGTACCGATATTGATCAGTGCGACGGTTGGTTTTGTTCTATTCAATACTTTTTCAGCCATGATGGTTGCGTAAATCGCGAAATCCAATAAATGCTCAGGCTTGAAATCCACGTTTGCTCCAGAATCTAAAAGCAGTCTTCCTCTTTGGTCATAGGAAGGCATCATCGGAGCGATTGCGACACGCTTCATTTCCGGCATGCGTCTGATGATGAAATGTCCACCGACGACAAGCGCTTGTGTAGGACCGGCGCTGACGACTGCATCCGCATTTCCATCTTTAACAAACTGCATCGCTAAAAACATAGAAAGTTCTTTATTGGTTCTATATTGTTTGATTGGATCTTTTTCACCCATTTCCAAATAATAAGGCGTATGCACCACATGAAGTCTTGGATGCTGTTCTAAAAAGGGAGCCATTTTAACTTCATCTCCAAATAAAGTGATTTCGATGTTGTCAAATTTTTTAAGCGCTCTTAAAGTTCCTTTAACGATTGGCTCTGGTGCGTAGTCGCCACCCATGCCGTCAACTGCTAAACGTATCATCATATCCCTACTTTCGTTTTCATTATTATATCATACCTTTGGTAAGTCTGTAATGTACTTGTTTAAATATTTATACGCTGGATTTGTCTTAAAATCCGGTCTTTGAAAAAGTGAAACGACATTTTTTTGAGCTTCAATCAAAATTGGATAATCCGTTAAGATATCTAAAAAATCAAATTTCAAATAACCGGATTGATCAACACCAAGAAAATCTCCGGGACCTCTCGCAATCAAATCGTATTCGCTGAGCGTAAACCCATCATTGATCTTGGATAATAATTCTAAACGTTCAACATCTTCTTTTTCTGAAATCAGATAACATGCGCTTTGAAGATCTCCGCGTCCTACTCTGCCTCTTAGCTGATGAAGCTGTGATAACCCGAAGGATTCCGCAGCGTATATTCCTATCAAGGTTGCTGTTGGGATATCAATTCCAACTTCAATCATTGTGGTCGCAAGCAAAATGCTTCCTGGTGTATAAACAAAGCTTTCCATCACTTTATCTTTTTCTTCCGGTGTCAGTTTTCCATGTAACACAAACAGCATGCAATCAAACCTTGATTTGATTTCTTCATAAACTGTTTCAATGTTATCTGTGACTTTATCTGATGTGATTGCAGGAACGACAAGATAAACATGTTCCTTTCTGTTGATCGCAAATTGAATAGATTCATATAACTGTTTGATCTCAGATTTTTGAATATAGATGGTTTCAACGGGCAATCTGTTCTTCGGTTTTTCTTTGATCATGCTGACATGAGATTCGCCGAACGCAACCATGGCGAGCGTTCTAGGAATCGGAGTCGCAGTTAAATAAAGCACATCCTTCGATTTCGCTTTGATGATTAAATCTTCTCTGGTATTGACACCGAATTTATGCTGTTCATCAATCACTACAAACCCAAGATTTGAGAACTCGACATCCTTTTCAATCAGGGCATGCGTACCGATAACCAAATCGTATTCATGGTTCTTGATCTTTTTCTTCATCTCATCCTTGTTTTTTGTTTTACCAGTCAATAAGGCGATTTTCGAGTCTTTTAGAATGCTTGTGAAATATT
The DNA here is from genome assembly GCA_003518475.1 of Acholeplasmataceae bacterium. Taxonomy (GTDB): domain Bacteria; phylum Bacillota_I; class Bacilli_A; order Acholeplasmatales; family Acholeplasmataceae; genus Peloplasma. The sequence continues at coordinate 274 of DOYO01000062.1, read as the reverse complement.
GGTAGTGCTGGTTTGCCAAAAGTTCAGTCGGAGCCATGAAGGAGACTTGTTCTCCTGCTGTGATGACTGCATAAACTGCAATCAGCGTGACGATTGTTTTACCTGATCCGACATCTCCTTGGATCAAGCGGTAGCTCGCATAAGGCTTTTTGAAATCTCTGAATATATCGTTGACTGCATCCTTTTGGTCTTGCGTGAGTTCATAAGAAAGACGGTTGATTAAATCCTTGACCTGATGAATATCATAAGCTTTCGGAGGTCTTGGATTTCTTCC
>DOYO01000045.1 GCA_003518475.1 Acholeplasmataceae bacterium | reverse complement strand
TTTTCGCCGAATAAAGCCATCGCGCCAAGTTTCTTCGCTTCATCCAAAGGCATTTCACGGATGATGACATCCAAAGGATGCTTGATGATGTAATGCTTGACTAAGTTTTCAACATGGATGATTTGGTTATCCGATTCCGTTTCATAATGATTGAAGTCGAATCTCCAGCTTTTCGGTGAAACCTGTGAGCCCTGCTGATTCGCATGCTTTCCAAAGGTATCCTTGATGGATTGATGGAAAAGATGGGCAGCGCTATGGTTTCTAATCGTCCTTAGACGCTTATAAGCATCAACGATGGCCAAAACTTCATCGCCTTCATTGAATTCGCCTTCAAGCTTATGGATAAACTGTCCGTTTGGAAGCTTTGAAACATCAACAACCTCAAAACCATTGATGGTGCCCTGATCGGCAACCTGTCCGCCTGATGTCGCATAAAATGGTGTTTGATCCAAGACGATGCCGTCATCAAAGACTTTAATGACTTTAGCTTCCGTCTGCAAGGTATCATAACCGATGAATAGTGAAGGTTTCGTAAAGTTCAAATACTCTTCCTGCTGCGCTTTCATCGAACCCTTGTTTGTTCTTGCACTTCTTGATCTTTCCTTTTGTTTTTCCAATTCAAGAATAAAATCATCTTGATTGACCTTGACGCCATGCTCTTCAGCAATTTCAACGGTCAGTTCAATCGGAAATCCATAGGTGTCATATAGCTTGAATGCTGTAGCTCCGGAAACGACTTTTCCTTCTTTTTCAATGGCTTCCAATAAATGCTTTTCGCCTTCATTGATGGTTTCCAGGAACTTCTGTTCTTCCTTTAAAACAAGCTTTTTAACAATGCTTTGGGTTTCTTTGAGATTGGTGTAAAAAACACCCATCGTTGAAACGACATCATCGACCAATAAGTAAAGGAAAGGTTCTGTCAGATTAAGTGTACGTCCGTACTTGACAGCTCTTCTGAGCAATCTTCTCAAAACGTATCCTCTTCCCTCATTGGAAAGAATGGCTCCGTCTGAAATCGCGAAGGTTAACGCCTTGATGTGATCTGCAATCACCTTAAATGCCATCTGGCCTGTATATTTGATTTTTGATATTTCTTCTGTATGCTTGATGATTGGGAAAAATAAGTCTGTTTCAAAGTTTGTCTTGGTTTGCTGGATAACGCAAGCGAAGCGTTCAAGACCGGCGCCGGTATCGATATTTTTATTGGGAAGCTCTGGGTATTGTTCTCTCTTCAAGCCAGGCTTTGAGTTGAATTGTGAGAATACGATATTCCAAATCTCAATGAACCGTTCATTTTCCAAATCAAGCTCGATCAATTCTTTTCCGCGCTTATCATAGGAATCGCCTCGATCAAAATAGATTTCAGTATCCGGACCGCAAGGGCCGGATCCGATTTCCCAGAAATTATCAGCTCTTGGGATGATATGAGATGGATCGACTCCGAGTCTAATCCATTGATCTCTAGCTTCCAAATCATCAGGATAGTAGGTCATATAAAGCTTTTCAACAGGAAAACCGAACCACTTTGGATCCGTTAAAATTTCCAATCCCCATTCAATCGCTTCTTTTTTGAAGTAATCGCCAATTGAGAAATTTCCAAGCATTTCAAAAAATGTATGGTGTCTCGCAGTCTTTCCGACGTTGTCAATATCATTGGTTCTGATGCATTTTTGCACATTGGTCAATCTTGGATTGCTTGGTTTTTCACTTCCATCAAAGTATTTCTTGAGCGGAGCGACACCGGCATTAATCCACAGCAATGTTGGATCATTTTGCGGAACTAGCGAAGCTGAGGCTTCAATCTTGTGCTTCTTGGATTCAAAAAACCTTAACCACGTGTCTCTGATTTCTGCTGCTGTCATGTACTTCATTTCATAAACCTCCTATAAAAATAAATAAAACGCCCTTAGAAAAATATCTAAGGACGTATGAATACGCGGTACCACCTTAGTTCTGAGGAATCCCCAGCACTCATTTATCGTCGTTACGGCCGACAGACCTTGTGCTCCCAAAATAGCGTTCATAGGTTTCTTATCTTCGTTTGCACCATCCACGAAGTCTCTAGAATAAAAGCCCTACTACTCGTTTTGTTCATAGCGGTTATATTTTAACATATATTATATGCATTGTAAAGTATAAGCCTAATGTTAATAAGCTTCTATCGATTTCTGCTGTTTAAAGTCTACTCCTCTTGAAAAACGTCCTTGATTTCCCCAGCGATATCTTCAACAAGTTCTGTATTTATTTTTGCATTATCGTCATCTTTTATTCCTTCAGGGTCATCACAAGCAGCAAGCGAGACCACCAAAATGAGCATCACTAAAATCAGTAATAGTTTTTTCATATTATTCCTCCACAGGCACATATGCTGAAATGATGATACTCAATCCAGTTTCAATCTCCAAGGATCCTGGAACCATCGGGAAATCATTTCCAGTGTTGTCATAGAATGTATAGGTATTGAGGGTTATATTCTTTCGATATCCGATTTGAATCAAAGGAATCGATAAATCCTTAACGACACCGATTTCAGGGTTGATTTGTATATGGTTTGAAAATTCAAGCCATTCTTCAATATCAGTCCATGATCCACTGTTGACGATCCATCTTGCCAAATCTATATCGCTTGAGGTTGTCAAAATCATCATGTGCGTCTGGCTTGAATTTGCAATGCCGTCTTGAACCAAAACCAAAGTACCGACATAAACAGTCAACACATCATTGATTTCAACATGATCTTTTAATAAGGATAAATCATCTGGAACACTTAAAATGATGATATCAAACTTGAAAGCTTCAACGATTCTGATTTCATCAAAAGGATATTCCAATGTTTCAGCATTGGTTTCAAAAAGAGAAAAATTCATGACACTCGCAAGTAGAAGCAAGACAATCCATACTTTTTTCAATTTAACTCCTCCTCTTTCTT
>DOYO01000070.1:14825-16168 GCA_003518475.1 Acholeplasmataceae bacterium | reverse complement strand
TTTTTATTCGCATCATCAAACTTTGATATTTCATGATCGCTCATCGATAAAGCGCGCACTACACGTGCACCTGATACATATTCTCTTAATTTTCGAACAAGTTTATCAACTGATGCCTGTGTTTGTTTATATAATGGTATACCTTTTTTTGAATAGAAATAGACGATAATGATGATTAATGGAAGCATGGCGACCATGATGAGGGTGAGCATTGGATCCAGTAATAAAGACATTAAAATACCACCCAAAAGCAATACCGGAGCTCTGACTCCGAGTCTTTGCATCGAGGCGGTGGCATTATACATATTGTAGGTATCTGTTGTCATTCTGGAGATAAGGGATGGTCTGGTTAAAAAATCAACCTGATTGGCTGATAATCTTTCAATCTTGGAGAATAAATCATGACGNNGAATTGAGACTTGCGTCTGTTTCTGCTTGAAGCTTTGGAATCTCCACGTCAATCATATACGCGATGATCCATGGCAAAAACAAATCAGCCAATGCTCCGACTGACTTGAAAGTCAGAGAAACTGTAAGCATTCGCCAATAGGGTCTTACCAATCTTAAAATCATTTTCATGTAAAAAACACATCCTCTACATAAGAAATATAACACAAAATAGGCGGGATTCAAAACTTTTCTTTGCACTTTGAAAAGATGAAGATTAATCTAAGAAAAAAGCCTTGACCAGGCTTAACTTTTCTTAAACGATTGTATCTGAATTGGTAATGATCGAATAACCGCTTTGAAAGTAAATGTTAAAGGCTTCTACCCATACTTTCTCAGTATCTGCAACTTCGATGTAGTAGCAACCTCTTAATCGTTCTTCTGACTTAAATCGTTCATCATGTTTGATTTGGTTCAGTTCGATAATTCCGATGGTTCCGGTATCCGTTCCGACAGTGCCATAAAATCCATCGCCTTCTGCTGTTCTAGTCAGATAGATAACAACATTGTCCATAACAAGACGTTGAAAGCTGTTCATGTCTTTATAAAACTCTTTCCATAATGCTTGGATGAGATCATCGCCAGCTTTGGTCTTCTTAAAGATCATTGCAGGATCACCGATAAAGTAAGTGCCTTTTGGAAGAATATGTTCTTTTGTCATTTTAAATACCTCTTTTTTCAATCATCATGGATAATAAAAATGTTTGATGCTTAGCTGTTTCAACAGGTTCAGTCAAATCATTGATTGTTTTTGATTCCCAAATCAAGTGCACATATTCCGGTTTATCAATGAATGGGTTTCTATTGCCCTGAGCTTCAAAGATCTTTTGGTTTCTATTCCGCTCAAAATCATCGACAGGATCTTCCTTGTGCCATTCTAGAAGCAATGACAATCT
>DOYO01000070.1:13546-14685 GCA_003518475.1 Acholeplasmataceae bacterium | reverse complement strand
CGTTCTATACCCAATCTTGAATTTGGCCAGACATGCTCTCTGTGCCATGAAGTTGAATCCCAGACAGCAGGAACGAGCAATCCTGTATAAACATTCATAACTTTTGTAGAGTCTGTCAAACTTTGATCAGATACTTCCAAAACTGTTTTCGCATCCGCATAAGATAACGGAGTAAATCCTGATGTGATGATTTGATTGAGTTCATCGCGTAGCGCGTCACCAACCAACAAGTTCGCATCAAAGTAATAATCAGATGCCCCTACAGTTCTATAAAAATAGAACCCTTCCGTGCTTTGATCTGATGAATAATTAGGAGTTTCTGCTTCTGGAAGATTGCTGGTATACCAGTAAGTGATTGCAGCAGCTGCGATTATAAATAGAAATGATATCAGTTGCTTGCTTGAGGATTTTTTTGCTTGTTTCATTCTTTTTTGAACTGTTTTGTATGTCGTTCTCTTCACTTTATTTGCCATGGCAGCCACCTGTCCTTAATAAATATAATTTATTATAGCATAGTTTTTATCATATTCAAGTTGAATTGAGAATGTTCTTGTTGCTCAGGATGAAGTTGTTCATTCGATATTGATTGGTTTCTCACTCTTTTTTCTGGATTTGAATTGACAATGGATGCATTTTAAGTTAAAATCGATAGTGCACTAAGATAAACAAACACTATGGAATCGCCCCCATGGTTAAATGGTATAACGCAGCCATGGTAAGGCTGAAGTACAAGTTCGATTCTCGTTGGGGGCACCATGTAAAAATCAAACGCTAAGTTTTTAGCGTTTTTTTCTTTCTTTGAATATGTTTTCACATGATAGAATAGAAATATATTGATGAGGATTGCAGGTGATGATGATGGGTGATGAATTGAAGACTAGACATGCTACTGAGGAAGATTTAGACGTATTTGTTGATTTTGCGTATCGGATCAATCGTCAATTGGAACGTTCCTCTTCTTTTTGTTCGAAGAGCGAACATTCTATCAGAATCGATCTTTTGGGAAGCACTGAACACCAAGGACTTGCTGGTGCCTGGAAATCGGGTGTTCTCATCGGAATCATCAGCACTTATAAGGATGAATTGAAGCATAATATTGATTGTTTCATCTTGATTGATTCAAATTTATGCAATTATGA
>DOYO01000070.1:0-13499 GCA_003518475.1 Acholeplasmataceae bacterium | reverse complement strand
CCTGCTTTATATCATCAAAAATTCATTGAACTGCATGATGAAATCTTTCCAGATGTCTACATTTCCGGGAAAGAAATCATTGCTGATCTTGGAAAGAATCGTCATGTTTTCACTTGGATTGAAGATGACCAAATCAAGGCATACAGCGTGCTTTTCTTAAGAGGTAATCTAAGAGCTACTGCTGAAATCATCGCAGTCCATCAGGATTTTCGTGGTAAGGGACTGGGAAAGAAAATCCTGAACCATTTGATCCATGCTGCTTTTTATGATTTTGGATTGGAAGCTGTTGATTTGATCGTAGATAGCGACAACCTAAATGCGCTCAAACTATATTTAGATATCGGATTTGCCATTGAATTCGAAAATCATTGCTATATTTTATCTTAAAAAACATAAAAGCGACTAACTGTCGCTTTTAACTTCTTCTGGTTTGATTTCTTCGAGTACGAGAGGTGAACTGTATTCAACGAATGGGAGCGGCTCATGGAATTCCTTCAATGTTTCAATCGGATCGATCAACACCTCGAATATCCAGCTGTTTCCAACATAATAGTTTTCTTTGTCTGCGAAGAATCCATCTTGATACTCGATGTTTAGAACATGCAGTGTCTTCTTCTCCAAATAAGTGATTAATTTGGGATTCAGTTTCTTCCCGGTTCTTTTCTTGATGTCTTCAAACATCTTGTAAGCTCTGGCAACATCTTTTTGTTTATAGTGATAATAACACAAATCATATAGAAGATAGATTCCATGCTCGGTATGGGTGTAAGGACTGGTTTTGAGCGCTTTGATCTTTAAATCGATGATTGGATCCGCTTCTTCATCACCACGGATAATTTGATCCAGATAACTCGATAGCAGCATGGTATGAAATACAGATGAATCGATAATAATTTCTTTCAGGACATCTTTAGTTTTCTCAAATAGATATCGTGTGGTTTCTTCTGTCTCAACCATGGAAAACATGGTGTACTGATTGATTTGCGTCAACTGAAAGATGGGATCTGTTTTCATTTTCTTATATGCTACGAAATCACCGTAAAACATCGTGTTGTGAAGGGTGAACGTATAAATAAACAAACTGCTTAATATTGTGATGTAAATTGCAAGGATTGAGACGACACCGACAAGATGCATATTATTTGAATAGATCAACACAAATACAAAGGTAATCAACGTCATCACCAAAATAGAAATAGTTACAATCGGAGCTGCGATTAACGCTTTCGAAAACCTGTTCTTCANNGGTTTCACAGTGAAATGCCATCCCTTTTCATTCTTATAGAAGACAAAGACCGTCAGATACAAAGCTCTAATTTTTATTCTTTGAACCACAAATGCGAAGAAGTGACCCAACTCATGGAGGGTGAGCGATACATAGAATGCGAAAATCAGCCATAAAAAGAATTCGTGAAACCTGATGGTTCCCAAACCTTCCTTAAATCTAGGCCATATTCCATTGTATACAAGTGCGGTATAGATATATCCCCACACAAAAGCAAAGATCAAAAAGTAAAGCCATTTAAGTTTTTTCATAGAATGTCTCCAACCGTATTATATCATAAAACCAACTTGATGAACCTGCTCTTTTCCTGTGGTTCGACTTACTATGCTGGTTATGTTTTCGCAGTCATATCTACCTCTATCCAGCACTTCATCAAATTGCTCGTGAAATATGAAAAAAACCACGAAAATATTGGTCGTGTGCTTGACATCCTACGATTTATTTGTTATCATAAAAAAGCACGAAGACGTGGGCGTCGTATAATGGTTATTACACGTGCTTGCCAAGCATGAGATGGGGGTCCGATTCCCCTCGCCCGCTCCAGTCGATATTTAACTATGCAAACCGCATAGTTTTTTTATTTTAAAAGCTGAAAAATCTAACAATTCTAAAGTAAACATTAAATCGATTTCAATCCCATTGCTTCCTTGAAATGAATGTGCTATAATCATTCACGTCATGAAATCTCCGAATCTAAGGATGAGTGGGGGAACCAGTTTTCTGGGGTGAATCGAAAGAGGGGCAACTTGGATGTCCTAACCCGTCAGCTAACCTCATAGGAGTTAACCAAGCGTGTAGTGTACGATAAAGTCGCTATACGCTTTTTATTGTAGAGAAATATCAAAAAATCGACATACCCTGAGAGGAAAAAGCTGTGAACGTTATTTTAAAATTGAGTATTATTTTAGTTGTAGGGTTTATTTTTGGAAAATTTGCGAAGATGCTTAAACTTCCCAACGTATCAGGTTACCTGATCGCTGGGTTATTTTTGGGACCTTCATTTTTCAACTTTGTCAGTCATGAAGAATCTGAATCCTTTGAAATCATCAGCGAGTTGACATTATCCTTCATCGCATTCGGTATCGGCAGTGAATTCATGCTGAAGGATATCGTCGCGATGGGTAAAAAGATAGCAATCATCACCCTCGCTGAAGTTGTCGGAGCAATTGCAGTCGTCTTCTCTGTGATGTACTTCATCTTCAATCAGGATTTAGCGTTCAGCATGGTCATCGCCTCCATGTCGGCAGCGACAGCGCCGGCAGCAACCATCATGGTGATCAGACAATATCGAGCATATGGACCGGTGACTAAAACGATTCTTCCAGTAGTCGCACTCGATGATGTCTTTGGCATCATGGCATTCGGAATCGCACTCTCCGTTGCTAAAATCTTAGTCGGCAATGATGGGTTCTCCCTTCTCAAGATTGTTGGAGTCCCGCTCATTGAAATCTTTGGATCTCTACTTCTTGGTCTAGTGCTTGGTATCGTGTTATCTATCTTAACAAAGAAATCAGATCCTAAGGATGAACTGCAAATCAAAACATTGTTCTTCATCGGATTATCAGCAGGTATCGCGATGCTTCTTGGCTTATCTCCTCTACTCACCAATATCATGATGGGTGCGACACTCGCAAATATGAGAAGCTACTCCAATAGATCATTCAGTTCCGTTAACGACTTCGTTGCCATCTTCTATGTCTTGTTCTTCACACTCGCTGGTGCGAGTTTAGACTTAAGCATCCTATGGGGTGTCGGTCTTGTCGGTGCCGGTTATATCATCGCCAGAGCATCAGGAAAAATCATTGGTGCATATTTCGGTGCCGTTGCTACCAAAGCTGAGCCTACAGTCAGGAAATATTTAGGTTTTGCATTGCTGCCTCAGGGTGGTATCTCTATCGGTTTATCCGTACTGGTGATGCAGCAGCTTCCCCAATACTCTGTTGAAATAACAACCATCATTATGGCAAGCGTACTCTTCTATGAAACACTCGGACCAATTTTCGCTAAGATTGCGATTCACAAATCTGGAGAAATTGACGCTTTACCTGATTTTGAAGAAATGTTTGAACCATCAACTGCGCATTAACAATCAAAAAGAAGCTTTAGCCGAACGCTAAAACTTCTTCTTTTTTTTATTTTTGTAGATTATTCGGTTTTTTTAATCATTTTCAATCCAGCCATCACGAATAGATAAATCAAGTACAAAGCTGCCAAACTGACCAACCAATAAGTAACTGATGTAAACTTTAATCCGTTTTCAGTGAAGATGCGATCGATGATGTCAATCGGAGTCTGAACGACTTGACAAAGCATTAAAGCCAGTGCTGCAAGATGAACTCCAGAAAGTAAGGCAATCAGGATTGGCAGAACACTGATGATTGCTGTTGTTAAACCATATCTAAAATAAAGATAAACCACCAAAAGCAACAATGGAAAAGTCAATGCTGTTTTTAATGATGAAACTTTATAATCATTGGTAAGGATATAGGAAGCAATCATCAGCATCAAATAAACACAGATGATTAATCCGACAAATAGTTGCCAATCAAAGGTTGCAGTGAAATCTGCTAAACCGAAGTTATAAGAAAATATGGACCTGAAGAAGGTTCCTACAGCATCTCCGAATACCATCATAAACATAATGATATGCGCTGCAAGCGTCTGTCCCTTGTAATCTAGGAATAACACAGCAAATACAATCAGTGCGATTGGCAACAAATCATATAAAAAATCAATAATTTCAGTATCTCCAACCAACCTGATGAAGAGCGCAATAACTGATAAAACAGCTAAAATAATCGTCACAAAACTTTTTGGAATCAACGTCTTAAAATTCCGAACAAACGCAAGCATAAAATCTCTCCTTTTCAATGATATACTATTAGCCCCATTTTAGCACTTCTATATGAAATTGTGAGAAAAATAAAACAAAAAAAGGCTTTAGTTAGCGACTAAAGCCTCAAAATGAATCAATTTCTATTTGGGTCGTTTCAGCAATGCAATGATTGCTCCATAAATCAAATATAAACCAAATGCAGTGAACAAGAAATAGCTGACAGGCTGTTCTAAAATGGTTGCTAAAAAGATGTAATCGAGAAGTAAGAACGGAACATCTGCGACTCCAGCAAGCAACAAGACAATTGCGAAGAAATCACTACCGAACATCAATGCGACAAGCGGTGGTAAAATCTTTAATACAGCGACAGAGAATCCATCTCTAAAGAAGAAATAAACGAAAGCGATAGTCGCTGAAATCAATACTTGCGACTTACCTAAATGAGCTCCAGTATTTCCAACCAACAGATAAGATGCAACAACTAAAAATAAATAAACAAAAATGATAAAAGCAATCAGCATTTCTACAGAAAAGTTTGCAGTAAATGACATAGATTCGAAACTAAATGACGTGATGGCATAAATAAATGTTCTGCCTGCTCCGAGGAACACAGTTAACAAAAGAACCAAATGAGCAGCAAGAGTCTTGCCTTTGAGCTGAAGTCCGACTGCAGAAATTAAAATAAGTAAAAGTGGAACGAACATTGCAAGAAACGGCATTAAATCACTGGTATTTCCAAGTGCATTAATCAGTGAAAAGACAGCAATTGCAACAAGCAATATGGTGTAGATCGCATCTGAAAACATATTTTTGAATCCTCTAATAAATTTCATTAATATTTCTCCTTTGTCTAATGATTATATTTATATTTTATCACTTATAGAAAAGTAAGTAACCGATTAACGCATTATAAAAAGCGTTATGACTTATAACGCTTTTGATTGAAATCCGGATACAGATGATGAAATTGCACTTTGACCATGAGTAAAGACTCAATTTCATTCAATATTTGATAGAGCATGGCTCTGACTTCAAATTCTTCTCTCGTTTCCGGTAGTGCAGAAGCTTTATATTTGATTTGCAATTTATCTAAATTCTTAAGTTGAACAACAGCTTTGTTGTATATTCCGATATCAAAACTCATTTCATAAATGAACCCTGCGATTTCTAATGCAAACGGATGAACCTTATTGATTTTGAGCGCATGCCTGTACATGTGCCTGATATAGTTCGTCTGCTCTTTCCTCATATGAAAATATGCCAGGTAACTATGATCATTCAAAAACAATAAGTCTTTATCAACCAGTTCAACAATGTCGATTGTATCGGTAAGTTTGCGATCCAAACGTTCAAAATGCCTGTAGTACTCTTCATTGTATAAAGGATCCTTAAGGAGCAGATGAAGCATATAAAGGTGATCCCTGACAAGCTGATCGATGGACTCGACATGACTTTGAAGCTCTTTTTCTGTGGATGTCGGATAAAACAAATTAAAGATCAAAGCAACAGCAACTGCAATCACGATCAATAGGAGTTCGTTACCGAGCAAGGCGAGTGAAAACTCTCCTTCGTTTAAAAGATGTGATACAAGAACAAGTCCTGGCACGATGCCTTCAGGCATCTTTAGGACCCAAGAAACATAAGCGAAAATGAATACAAAGATGCTGAACACAACAAAATCGTAACCGAATGAAATAAAAAACAAAGTCGCAAGAAGTAAACCAAAAATACTGTCTATCAATCGTCTGACGGAGATGACGAATGAATCTCTTTTTGTCAGATGAATCGATAAAATCGCTAAAATTCCTGCTGTTATCCAAAAATCAAGTGAAAGAAGCCTGGCGATCAAGCTAGCGATGACACCAACTAAGCTCATTTTGATTGCTGTATGCAACAGCCTCATATGGCTACCTCACTTTTTTGATAGAGATTTATATTGCTCATAAAATTGATGGATATCCGATAAACCGAATGGTTTTTCTTTATTTTTGATACGGCTGATCAACATTTTCATCTGTTCTTTGATGATGACTTTGACTTCTTCCGGATAGCACATCATATCCTGATGCGCTTTATATTCTTTTTCATCTAAAAGGATGTACTTTCCGTCAGGGAATACCTTGACATCTAAGTCGTAATCAATGTACTTAATCGCTTCACCATCATATAAATAGGGACTGGAAAGGTTGCAGTAAAAGTAAACGCCATCTTTTTTAAGCATACCAATGATATTGAACCATAAGTCGTTGTAAAAATAACAGATTGCAGGCTCTTTCGTATGCCAGCTTCTGCCATCGCATTCAATGACTTTTGTACGATTGTTGGCTGTGACCAAAACTTCTTGGTCTTGATGTAATACCACGGTTTTTTTCCAGATACGGTGCAGCTTTTGGTTATGTTTATAGCTGTGTATAGGTACCGACATACCTGTTGATAATTTCATAAAACCACCTCAAATGATGGTTACATTATAACATTTAATAGGATTTTTTAGAACAAAAAAGGAATCATTACCTTGATGATTCCTCATTATTTGGTTTGTATAGCATGAATCTCACAATTTATATCTGAAAATGGTAGAGTTCAGTTATAGTTATTACCAGTTGTTCATCACTTTTTCAGCGAACCCCAGCATATTTTCAAAGGTGATGACTTTACCTGCCTGAGTGACAAATGAACCTGAAAATTTACCGAATACCTGATGTTGAATGGATTTGATGATGATAACGTTGGTACCAGAGTAACGATCAAGGATTGGATCAAATTTCAAATTGATCGTGTTATTTTCTGAAGTGAATACCCATGGGGATAGAAAATCATCTTTACCGTTCTTTGTTGGGATGTTGAACAAAACATCATCAAGCTTGTAGGTTTCATCATCAAAAAACAACATGTTTTCTGTCGCTCTACTTGTGTCGCCAAATCCATAACCTAGGTTGAACCCAAGTTTATGCCCTTTATAGATGCCGCTTAATGAAGACCAGTACCAAGTGTTCTTATAAGTCCAAACGCCTCTGCCCCAGTCTAAAACTCCGTAGGAATCATCTTTAAAGGTGTAGGTATTCGTCCCAAGTTTGACTGTTCCTTCTGCTTTTAAGAGATTGATTTTGTGGTTGTAGTAAAAATGTTTTTTCTTATCGAATGGTGTTGATATGACCATGGAGTCTTTGATGGATGGAGTCAATACAAGATCACAATGGATGCTTTCGGTTTTGGTCATGGACTCATGGGAGACGATTAGGTGTCTTGCTCCCGCCTCGTGCAAGAATTGAAAAGAGAAGTTCTTCTTCTTGAAATGGATATCGCCATGACTGGAATCGCTTGGCAAACCGAGCTTGCCCATCGAGAACCATCCCATATCGGTTTTAGTGATTTCAGTCTTCTTGATAAAGTCAAAGAAGGTTATGCTCGAAAGCCATAAATATGAATTATCAGCAACCGTAAAAGCAATGCCATACCGATCATTTCCAATAAAATAGTAATCCCATTCTTTGATGCGCATCCCCTTCACTTTAATCATCTTCCTGTTGTAAGTTCGAATGAGAGATGTATGATATCCAGCCTCGATCAGGTTACCTTTTTGATCAAGTAAAGGACCTTCAGTTAATTTTGATTGAACGTTTTTCATGGTTTCACCCTTATAAAGATTTATGTTTAATTATATTTTATCATTTTTGTTTAGAATGTTCATCAATACCATCTAAACACATGAATGGTTCTACGCATTTGACAAGTTGATAGTTTTAGCAGTATGATAAGAATAAAGGAAGTGATATGATGCATATCTTACGTTTCTTGAAGCCATCGACTTGGCAATTATGGTTAAAGGATCATTTTGATCATGAAGGTGTTTGGATTGAGTTCGAAAAGACAAAAGAGAGCGAAACCATCAAACCAGATGAAGCATTGAATATCGCTCTTTGTTATGGCTGGATTGACGGTCAAATCAAGCGCATCGATGATAATTTTTACCTTAAATATTTTGCTCAACGAAGACCTGAAAGCATTTGGTCAACCAAAAACAAGGCCTCAGCTGAGCGGTTAATTCAAAAGAATTTAATGATGGAACCTGGTTTACGCGCAATTCAAGTTGCAAAAGAAAACGGTCAATGGGAAAGAGCAGACAGTGTTCCCGATGACTACGATTTTGATTCGTTTGTGCGGATGATTTCTTTCTATGATGAAGCTTATAAGAATTTCATGCACATGTCCCCAAGTGTTCAAAAGACTTACTCCTATCATTATTTTGGAGCCAAAAAAGCTGAAACTAGAACTGACCGACTCAAAAAGATTGTTGATCGGTTAAATCAAAATCTAAAGCCAATGTAGGCATTGCCGTCGAGGTTACTATACAAAAAAAAGGTTCAAATATGAACCTTAATAACCATGAATTAATACATAAATTTATACATCAATAAAGACATAATCTGTTATCGAACTGAATCTCTCAGTTTGAGAATCTCAATGGCAACTTGTTCACATTGACCAACATGACCGATTTTATATCGGTCTCTTTTTGTTTTTATGATGATCTTGCCAAATGTATAATGAAATGCTTCCCCTGAGGATCTTCTTGAAATTACACTTTCTATATCCGATAAAGGTATCGCCACAATCGAACTCTGATACTCAATATATAGATTTACAAAATCATGTTTGATGAGTTCCTTGGGTTTACTCATGAACAAAAATACATAAAGAATTATTACCACTAAAGAAATTACACCTATCAATGCATGAAAAGGCTGAATATTCATGTCACCACGCATATACAATGAAAACATAAGGAAACCAAGCGGTATTATAAACAGCATTACAATTATAAGCAAAAACAGTTCCCCGGTAGAGCGCTTTCCAATCGTTGTCATCATTAACCTCTTTCTATCAATATATTCAGATTTCGTACTGTATATTTATATTGTAAATCATTTCATCTTATTTTTATTATATATAGTGAAGAAAAGTAAAAAAGAGTCCCGCTGAAGCCTTTTTAGTTATTTTTGTGTGAGGCTACTTATTTTTATACAAATTGGCACCCCTAGTAGGATTTTACGCACCTGTGCCAATTCTGCGTACCCCTAAAAAATTAAGCTTTCTTGATTAAAAAACTTCATCTTATATTTTATATTCAATTTTTAAAAAGGGTTTATTTTACTGCACTACATAGAAACTTGTTAGTCAAATATTATATCAAATAACACAAACTAATTTTTTGCAAAAATAGAAATAAAATAAATCATAGGACATATTGCAAATAATATAAGAAAAGAATATGCAAAACCAACTGCAAAATCCACTACTTCTCCTCCGGAAAAATTTAATAGTAATAACCCAATTAATATGGGAAATGAAGATATTCCAAAAAAGATCAAAGAATGTTTTCTTTCTAAGTATTGTGAGGTACTAGCAGCTACTGCACCCCATGCAAAACCCAAGGTCACAAAAATTCCCCAAAGAACTTGTCGAAATGCAAATCCAAAGCCAGCTGTTCCAGCAGAATACCAAAAATAACTATACATGGTGATGGAGAGTAAAACCGCAGCCACTGCACCATATTTAAACAAACTTTGTCGATTCATGTTATTTGCACACTCCTATATATAATTATTGTCCTGTCATTACTAAGTCTATCATGTTTTTCACTAAACTATACTAGCACCAGTTTACTTTTTTGGCCAAATTTCCGCACAAAAAAGGCTTGATACTAGGGCGAATTACCAATTCGCTTATGTATCAAACCTGTGCTTCTTATATGTGTAAGGATACCTATTTTGATACAAAATTAGCACCCCATCAAAATTCACAGCACCCCTAAGCGTTTTTGATTACACGAAATCTTCTGTGGATAAATCGTTGACTTTACGTGGGCTGATCGTCAAGTCATCTCCACCTATACATATGGTACAACGAGCCCTCATTAAATTCCATGTCAATCACAATATATTGTATAGTCTTTTCATTTATATTTTCACTTCTTTTCATGAAGGGACCTATGATAAACCTATGAAAACCAAGTCAAAAAACGGGTCTGGGAAATACCTTATACAATCAACGTTAATTTCCTTCCCATGGTAGGTATTGTGCATCTTCGTGACTATAGGCAACAAAATCGACATCTTCAAAAGGAGTGTAAATCAAATCAATATGTACATTTAAAACATCAATGATAAAAACGTAGTTTTGGTATTGAACATAATATCGAAATGAATTGAAAGTCCCCGCATTTAGGGTGTCTTGATAAATGAATGCTTGATATGCTTCCTCGCTTGATTTGTATTCAACCACAGTATAACTGACATTGTTGAATGGTATGATTCTAATACTTTCAATCTGCAAATTCAGACGATTGTAAGCATCGTGATATTCAACAATATGTTCCTCTGTTTCCTCTTTCCAAATATATCCTCCGTTATCAAACATCCTCTGTATCAGTGGATGATACTCCAATTCTCCTGAGAAGAACAACTCATATTGGAAATTTGCTTCAAAATCATAATGTCTCATAAATCCGGCGAATGTCGAAGTCGTACTATGATACATCTCTAGCACATAGTTCTCTACTTTATAAATAAAAACGATGTCGTTCAATAAGTAACTATAGTCTTGTCTATCTGTATAAAAAGATTCAACATCCTCATTAGAAACTTCATAGATGATACCAAAATCATCGCTTAATGAATCATGTATGGATTTGGCAGAAACTACTGTAACCTCAAAATCCAGATCTGTAGTACCTATTTCAGCAAGTATATATCCAGCGTCCGTCAATTCATCATAGATAGTCTGTTCTTCCATTTCACCTGAAAAGTATATGTGATATTGAAAATTCGCTTCAAATTCATAATGTCTCATAAATCCGGGAAATGTCGAAGTCGTACTATGATGCATTTCAAACACATAGTTCCCTGCTTTATAGATGAAAACGATGTCGTTTGCATTGTTACTGTAGTCAATTCGGTTTTGATAGAATATCCCCACATCATCGCTAGATACTTCATAGATAATACCGTGATCATCGCTTAATGTATCGGTTATGGATTTAGCAGAGATGAATGCTACATCAAAATCCAGATCTGTTATATCTATTTCATCAAGAATATATCCAGCGTCGGTCAACTCACCATATATTGTCTTTTCCTCTGTTTCATAAGTACACCCGGATAGTATTAAAAGTGATAGAAGCAAAATAATAGTTTTCTTCATTCTAATACCCCCAGCCATCAGGCTTTGTATGCAGAACAGCGAAATATATAGTATAACTGTTGTAATGATTAGGGAAATATTCTCCCGTGAAATAATCTATGTAAGGCGCATCCCAGTTGATTTCAGAAGGATTTATGACACTACTTAAATGTAGACTAGGTAGATCCCCAATTTTATGACTCCAACTACCATCATCAAGCTGTATCATAAAGTGAAAATCATCAATTTTCGTAAACGGCCCCCAATTATTTGGTGTTGTATAAAATAAAGTGCTGGTTTCATTTACGTTTCCAATTCTAAGTGCAATTCTATACTCATCTTCAGATATGGAAGCATTTATATTAGAAAGAACCCTAGTGCTATAAAACGTTTGATTGTTTATGGTATATATTACTGCTGGAATTACGACTTGATACAAATAAGCATTACTCACATATATATTTGTAAAATTAATAACCCCTGAAGGAGTTGAAATATTTAATATTGTATGTTCCATTCGTAGAGCATATCCGAAACAATTAAGGTCAAGATTATTTATTTGTTCATATGCTGGAGAATCTCCATATGAACTATTCAGATTGATACCCGTGACATCAATCGTAAAATATGGGCTATTGTATTCATCGGCGTTTTCCGAAATGATATTCATATATTTTAAGTTTGAAGTCCCCAATAAAATGAATTGCGGTGATAATTCTAAAAGAAGCGTCGTTTCATCATTGCTCACGTGATTTTCGATTTCATCGGTAATATCATATACAATATTTTCCGAATTGATTGTTGGTTGCGATATTAATACTTTGGTATAGGACGAAAAACCATCAATTGAATCGAAATCAGATGAAGTAATTTCTGATAATGGCAATTTTGAGTTTACATTGCTTTGATATCGGTTAAGATATAGCTTCGCATCCAAAATGGTAATGTTCGATCCTGTCAATTCGTCGAAGTTCAATTCTAATATGCTATATGAATGATATTCTGATAAATACACTGGCGTGTTTTGAAAGGGATAGTACGTTTGTTTTGCGACTGTTAAAATATCTGTATCGTATCCTTCATAGGTATCTTTCACAATTGTTTTATCTCTAATGACATCGTTTTGAGAAACCAATGAATATGTGACTCCTCCTATTAGACTAACAGGATAAACAATGTTTTCATCGTCAAGAAACTCATCATCTACGGTCAATGAAAACTCATATATGCCTTTCCCTAAATCATGAACTTCCACATCGACCTTAAAGGAAACGTTTCCTGCACTGTCCAGCAAATAATAATCACTTGTTTGAAATATGGCTACATTGGCAGTGTCAACAAAATAATATGTATCCTCTATTTCTTTTAGTGACAAATCAACTGAATATATTGTAAAATTCACTTGTCTGCTTGATTTAGGTGAAGTAAATAGATATGTTGCATTCAGCTTACTATTTTGAGGGATGAATCTGAGCTGACCATCCAGGTTGTTTTGATATGTTGCATATACATTGTTTTCCTCAGAAATGTGAGATTCATCCATCGATTTATCACCAAAGTAATCTATATCAATACTGTACAAATCATAATAATTCACACGAACCATGTTATCAACGGAACTCGTTGTCGGTAGTTCTACTCGATAGTTGCTGTTCATGGTAGTATATTTCGCCGTTTTAAGATTATATGCCAATCCCTGATCAAATTCGACATATCTGTTGTCATATGCATCAAAATAATGTATTGGATTGGTATAAAATTCATATCGATAAATGTCGTTTCCCAATGAATATACTTTTCGGTTCTCCGTGCGCATATCAAGTAATTCATCTTTTAATTCGGAATTCGCGTACACTCGAGTAGAATTCAGCAAAAACAGTAATAAGAACGATAAAGCCAACAATACTACTTTTTTCATATTATTACCCCCTTCAATTACTACGGTTTAATATTATCAATATTTTTCAATAAACTCAATACTGTCACACGAAATTTAATTTTAATCAAAAACTAGTAGAATTGATTGAAAATAAAGAAAAAGTGGACATATTGTGAAAATCACCATGTAATCGTTGAATTGTTGGGTAATCGTGTAAATGGTTGAGTAATCGTGTAAATTGTTAGGTAATCGTTAAAAGGTTAGATGGCGACACGATATCGGTCCCGAAAAAACTTCGATTTTAGTTCAAAATATTG
>DOYO01000122.1:5878-8048 GCA_003518475.1 Acholeplasmataceae bacterium | reverse complement strand
TTAAGCTTTTGAATCTCTACTGATGATTCATGATTTGCGTTCAATGTGTGCGCTTCACAAAAATACATGTGCTTCTGTTCAAAATCCTTTAGGTGGGGTTGAACCAAAGCCATTAATTCTGTTTTTCCTGAAATGAATTCAAAAGGATCTTGTTCAAAAATGGTTAAATAATCCAGATTAAACCTAAGCTGATCCGCGTAGTATATCGCATTTTCACGGTAACGCAAGAACATGCTGAGATATTGTCCGGATTCGCTGATTTCAGCATAAACTCTTTGAAAATCTTGATTGAATCCGAATGTTTCTATATCGCCAATTGGAAAGATATTATAAGAAGCGTCTTTATATAAATAGTTCAAGATGCTCTCTCTATGCGATTCGTTTAGTTTGATAATCATGAAAACACTCCTTTCAGAGATAAAAAGATTGGTATAAACAGCCACCACTTTTCAATCATACTAAGTGTATTATAACCGATGTTTATCCTTTGGTCCACATTGAGCAATTGAATTCACTTTAAAAACCTTTAAAGAATAAAAAAGGACAAACTTAATGGGGAGTTTGTCCTTCATGTATGCATGCTAGATCTTTACAACTATAAAACGTTTAACAGAATAATATAAAGCAAGAAGAATGCAGTTGCTCCATATAGCAATGGGCTAACTTCTTTAGCCTTCTTGGAGAAAATCATAACAACAACATAAGTCAGGAATCCGAAACCAATACCATCAGAAATGGAATATGCAAGAATCATCACGAGAATAGTCATGAAGCTTGAAATGGCGATTGGCCAATTGCTCCATTCAATCTTGCCGATGGAAGCTGCCATCATCGTACCAACGATGACCATTGCTGCTGCGGTAACGCCTGGAGTGACAACGCTTAGTAAAGGTGATAAGAAAATAGAAAGCAGGAATAAAACGCCTGTAACAACAGAAGCTAAACCTGTTCTAGCGCCAGCACCGATACCGGATAAAGATTCAATATAAGAAGTTACTGTTGAAGTACCGAATACGGAACCAACGACAGTTGCTGTTGAGTCGACGATATTTGCTTTTTGAATATCTTCTTCTGTAACGCCTTCCATCTGACCTGTAACAGCCATCAATGTTCCTGATGTGTCAAAGAAGTCAACGAACAAGAATGCGAAGATTGCGAACCAACCGACTGGTTGGATCAAAATGGATGGAACAGCTAGAATAGCTTGTCCGAAAAGTGGAGCGAGTGAGGGAAGTGTTCCACCAAATTCCGGTAACATTGGCATTCCAGAAACACCGAATACCAAACCGACAATCAGTCCAACGACTGCAGTTCCAACAAGACCGAAGAATACAGCAGCTCTAACCTTTAGAGCCAATAGGATAATCGTTAAGAAAATGCCAAATAATGCAAGTAAAGCGGTTGGATTTGTCAAATCACCTAAAGACGTGTTAGTTCCGCCAGTGTTGACGATGATACCAACGTTAACAAGTCCAATATAAGCGATGAAGAAGCCGATACCGGATCCAATTGCGAATTTTAAGGATTGAGGAATTGCGTTAACAACTTTCTTTCTTACACCAAGAAGTGTAATGGCCAAGTAAATGAGTCCAGATACGAGAACAGCTGCTAAAGCTTGTTCCCAAGTGTATCCCATATTTAGGACTACAGTGAATGAGAAGAATGCGTTCAAGCCCATGCCAGGTGCGAGTGCGACTGGAAGCTTGGCAAATAAACCCATTGCAATGGTTGCTAAGCCTGCTGCAAGCGCAGTTGCGAAGAATACGGATTCAAGGTTTAGTCCGGCAACCAGTTGAATGGATCCACCTGCTCCGTCAGAAACGACTCCGCCCATCAATGCTGGGTTTGCGAACAAAATGTAGGCCATTGTCAAGAAGGTTGTCAACCCGCCTAGAATTTCGACTTTTAGTGAACTTCCACGTTCTTCAATCTTAAAAAACTTTTTAATACTCTCCATGCTTTTTCTTTCTCCTTTTTTATTTTTTTGTATTCCCATGTATTTTCAAAATAAAAAAACCACTGCTCTAAAACTGTGGTTTCTACATATGAAAACAATAAAAAAGATGTTTTCATATCGTAGTCGTGAATTTTACGGAATCACGGTAGAAACTTGACCTCCACATCAGGTCGATTATACGATACATTGAATACCCCATCATTATAGCAAATT
>DOYO01000122.1:0-5860 GCA_003518475.1 Acholeplasmataceae bacterium | reverse complement strand
CAAAGATATAGCCATGATTAATCCTGTTTCATTCATGCATCCATTCGATTCATCACATACCGTTGTCCAGTAGTTATTCGAATCGGCATAAAGCCAAAAGAACAAAAGACTTAATATCGTTGGAATCAGTACCAGCACAGCTGTTGAAACATGTTTTTTTATGATTAGCCTAATGGACATACCAATATTAAGTAAGACTAAAATCCCGAAAACAACATAAATACCCCTCGAAAATCTCCTTCTTATATGTCAGAACAATGAATTTATGGTCATGAAGGGTGAATAATATATTTTTATACTTCCATCTCTTCTTCAACAGGTGCTACCGGAAGTAAAACCTTAAGCATGATTGCAGTGACGAAAGAGCCGATGATTAAAGCGATTAGGAACCCCCACCAATGATCCATGATGAAGATGACGAACAGTCCGCCGTGCGGAGCTGGCACTTTGGTTTGAAATAAACCGACAAGCGCTCCTGCAATTGCACTACCGATAATGATTGAAGGCATAACCTTCTTAGGATTCGCTGCAGCGAATGGGATCGCACCTTCTGTGATGAAGGATGCTCCCATGATCCAATTTGTCTTTCCTGCTTCTCTTTGTTCCAAAGTGAATTTATTTTTAAATAATAGTGTTGCGAGCGCGATTCCTAAAGGAGGGGTCATTCCACCCGCCATGACAGCTGCCATCAATGTGGAGGATACTCCACCTGCGATGGATGCGACACCGACAACATATGCTGCTTTATTGATAGGACCTCCCATATCAATCGCCATCATGCCGCCGGCGATTAAGCCGACAAGAACAGCACTTGTCCCATCCAGTCCGTTTAAGAAGGATTGAAGGGCATTGGTGACAGGTGTGACAACCAGGTTGATACCAAGCATCGATAAAGCGATGAGAATCGTTCCAAATAGTGGAAATAAGAGCACTGGCTTAATGCCATTCATCGATCTGGGCAGTTTTGAAAAGATTGCTTTTAAAAGAATAACGATATAACCGGCAATGAACCCAGCAAGTAAAGCGCCTAAAAAGCCGGATTGATTGATGGCGAGTGCACCGCCGATGAATCCGGGAACGAATCCAGGACGGTCAGCGATTGAATATGCGATAAAGCCTGCAAGAATCGGGAGCATGAAGCTGAATGCTAAAGAACCGGTCTCTTTCAGCCACTTGGCGATGGGAGTTCCCATGCCATAATCAGGCGTACCAGCATGCGCTGCATCAAAAATAAAAGCGAGTGCAATCAAAATGCCTCCTGCGACAACAAAGGGAATCATTTGAGAGACACCGCTCATGAGATCTTTATAGAGTCTTGGTTTCTTGTTCATAAGGTTACCTAATTTTCATTTTTGTAGATTGGATAAAGATTGGATAGTGCGTCTTGAATCAGTTTTGTTGGATTTTTGATGGCTTGAGAGACACCGACTTCAATCAAGGGTTTCCCGTTGAAACGCTGCATGTCAACCCTTGCATCCGCAGCGATGATGACCGCGATGCTTTCTTCGATATCCTTTTGTTTCAATCTGTTTTCAACACCGATAGCGCCATTGGTTTCAACGATAATTTTAACATTGAGTTTTTTTGCTGCTTTTTCCAGCATTTCAGCAGCCATGTAAGTATGTGCGATGCCCGTCGGGCACGCTGTAACTGCAACGATTTTAATCATATCAGTCGATGGAATCGATGGATTCCAATATTTTGATGACATCTTCGTTTGTTTTGGCTTTATAGAGTCTGTTTCTAAAGTTTTCATGAATCAAACTTCTGGAAAGTAATGCTAACGCTTTAAGATGCATGTTGGATCCGGATTCAGGCATGGCGATCATGAAGAACAGCTTTGCGGGTTCCCCGTCCAAGCTTTCGAATTCAATGCCGTTCATACTTCTACCAAAGACTAGAGACGGTGAATCGACAAAACTTGATTTGGCATGTGGAATCGCGATGCCGAGTCCNNTATTCTTTTATCGACGAGAAGCATTTCTGCAAGTTCTTTAAAAACCTGTTCTTTCGTGAGTGACTTAAGGTCTAAATTGATCAGGGATGGTGAAGTAAGTATGGATATTTTCATTTGGATATCTCCTTGACGTTGACGTCATAATAATATTTCATGGTTGTTTCATAGGTTGCGAGACCTTCGTGGAATGTCGTTGCTTGAGCGACTGCAACCGCGAATTGATAAGCTTTTTGAGTATCTTTATCGGAAAGATAGGAAGAAATAAATCCTGCGACCATCGAATCACCGGAACCGACGGAGGAAGTTACCTTGCTATGGATGAGGTTGGAGCGGTAGATGTAATACTGATCCAAATAGATGGATCCGTTTTTGCCCATGGAGATGATCACACGCTCAGCTCCCTCTTCTAATAATTTCTTTCCGTAGAAGATTGCTTGTTCGACCTTCGTGATCTTGGTTCCGTAATAGTCTCCCAATTCCTGTATATTCGGTTTAACCAAAAATGGTTTGTACTTTAAGAATTGTGAATAATACTTACCAGGCGTATCCATGACAAATGGAATTCCATGCTCATGACAAATCTGAGCGATCACCCCATGTGCTTCCGGCTGTCCCTTGCACGTGCTTCCGCCCGTGATCAATAAGTCATCTTTTTTCATTTCCTGAATGAAGATCAATAATTCACTCATTTTGGAGTTGCTGATATGCGGACCGTCCGCATTAATCTCTGTTTCCATATGCGGGTGTTTGATCTTGACATTGAATCTGCTTGGTAGTTCTATATCAATAAATTCATACTTGATCTGCTTATTCTTTAAAGTATTTTTAATGAAATCACCAGTAAATCCACCTAAAAATCCTGTAGCGATGCTGTCTGTTCCAAGATTCTTAAGAACGATGGAAACATTGATTCCTTTACCTCCGGCAAAGAAATTAGCATTTTCGACACGATTCAGTTTTCCGATATTTACGTTTTCAAGATTGAATTTGTAGTCCACTGCTGGATTTAAGGTACATGTATATATCATGTTGCTCACCCTCTTTCAAATCTCTTTCTTCTAGCATATCATTGTTTGTATCATTTGGCCATATTTATAGACAAAAAAGACCTGTTGGGGTCTTTTATGCGATCGTTTTACGTTTGAAATAGCCAAATACGTTTTTAACCGGTTGGGTGACAATGAACGCATCCGGGTCCACCATTTTGACCAGTGAAACCAATGTATGGAGTTCATAAGATGAGATCACGACGAAGATGAGTGTCTTTTCCAGCTTGGAATAAGCCCCTTCAACCTTCATCAAGGTCACACCTCTGTAAATCTTTGTTAAAATCTCATCGACAAGAATTTGAGGTTTCATTGTAATGATATCAACGGATAGAAAGTGATAGGATGTGTGGATCTTGTCAGTCATGATGGTTGAGATGATGATTCGAATGACTGTATAAGATGCGATGACGCCTCCGGTGACAACCTGTCCGCTTGGTCCCATCTTTCCGCCCACGATCAATCCGCCTAAAATAGCGATAGCAACGTTCATGACCATGGAAATGAAGCCTACTGATTTACCCTTCTTAAAGGAATAATATTGGGCTAGGATGTCAAGTCCTCCTGTTGAGGTTCCGTATTTCAACGCTCCCCCTCCACCAATACCAATCAATAAACCCCCGAGTACAGCTGCGGCAAGCGCATGCTGCGATTCTCCAAGTCCCATATCAATCACTGGAAACCAGCTTAATACAAGTGCCTGCAAGACAACAGAGATGATGGAATGAATGGTGAACCTGTGTGAAACACCAAACCATCCCACAATCAAAATAGGAATATTCATCACGATCACGAAGATCCCTAAAAAATATGCTCCCAAGTCAATATTGAACCAAACAAACAAAGCATCTCTGACAAGCTGTCCAACCCCGGGAATACCTCCCGTATAAAGAGGAACTACTGAGGATTCAAGGAACCAGGAAACCCCGATACCATAAATGATGGTAAAAACAATGACCGCGACCAGTCTTTGAATTTCTGGATATACTTTTCCTCTATAGACTTCTGAGTGAAGCCAAGTTTTTAGCTTATTCATTGCGTTCCTTCATAATTTCTTCAAATTTTTTAACTGCATCAAATCTTTCAAATAACACTTCTGCCTTACCTAGGGTCTGTTCAGGGAAATTACCAAATACTTCCAAGGACTTGAAGCTTAGATCGGTGACACCGATCTGCTTCGCGATTCTTTCAGAAGTTCCGGGAATAAACGGCTGAAGCAGAACTGCGATGAATCTCGCTGTTTCTAGTAAACTGTAAAGCACATGGTTCAACACTTCTTGTTTTTCAGGATTCTTAAATAATACCCAAGGTTCAGAAACGTCGATATACTTATTTGCTGATCTCGCCAATTTAACAACTTCTTCGAGCGCATCAGCAACCTTCAGTTCATCCATATACTTTCTGATCTGGGGAAGCGCTTCTAAGCATTTTTCCTTCAAGCTCAACTCGAATGGTTCATTCAAAATAACCTTCTTAATGACGCCTTCTCTATATTTATGCGCCATACCGATGGTGCGGTTGATGAAATTGCCGATGGTATTTGCCAAATCGCTGTTATTTCTTTCAATGAGCAGTTCAAATGTAATATTTCCATCCTGTGAAAATGGAATTTCATGAAGCACGTAATATCTGACGGTATCAACACCGAAATACTTCACCAAATCATCGGTATACATAACGTTGCCGACCGATTTGCTCATTTTACCCTTATTGACTAGAATCCATGGGTGACCGAAAACCTGCTTTGGCAGTTCCAATCCTAAAGCCATCAAGATGATTGGCCAGTAAATAGTATGGAATCTCAAAATATCTTTCCCGATCAAATGCACATCTGCAGGCCAGTATTTACTAAACTGCTCGGTTGGCTTTTGATCCGGATGATAGTCAAGACCTGTGATATAGTTGCTTAATGCGTCAATCCAGACATAAACAATATGTCCTTCATTGAATTCAATGGGGATTCCCCATTTGAATGAGGTTCTGGAAACCGATAAGTCAGGAAGCGGTTCTTTGAGGAAGTTTTGAATCATTTCATTTCTTCTGGATTCAGGTTCGATGAACTCAGGGTGTTCCTCAATATGCTTTAACAATCTTTCCTGATAGGGTTGAAGTTTTAGAAAATAAGCTGCTTCCTTCGTCCAGACGGGAACATCTCCATTCGGAGCTTTTCCATCCACGATATCCTTTTCAAGAATGAACGCTTCTTCGGCGATGGAATACCAGCCTTCATATTCGCCAAGATAAATATCACCCTGGTCATAAAGCTTTTTAAAAATAGCTTGAACGGATTTGATATGACGTTCATCTGTCGTTCTGACAAATTGATCATAGCTGATGCCGACCTTGTCATAAATGCGCTTAATCTCAGATGAGATATAATCGACATAGGATTTAGGGGATAGGGAATTGGCTTCCGCTTTACTTTCAATTTTCTGACCATGCTCGTCAGTACCCGTTTGAAAGAATACATCATAGCCCTCTAATCTTTTGAATCTGCAAATGGAGTCAGCTAAAATAGCCTCATAGACATTACCGATATGAGGGATTGCTGATGCATATGCGATTGCTGTGGTTAAATAATACTTTTTGTTCATGATAAAGCCTCCTTAAAAAATAAAAATCATCCTTAAAAAGATCTAAGGACGACATAATCGCGGTACCACCTTAGTTCTAGCGATTGCTAGCACTTGAACTCCTTAACGCGGAGAGACGTTCTGATCTACCTATCGACCAGAAGGCTCGAAAACCATGTTCGCCATTTGAATGATTCGTTTGCACCTACCACGAACTCTCTTCACAATTCAACAACGGCTACTCTTTTTCTCATTGCCTATGATACTCTTATTATATTATAATC
>DOYO01000080.1:4594-5318 GCA_003518475.1 Acholeplasmataceae bacterium | reverse complement strand
GACCAATGCATATCCTGTGGAGAATGTATGACACATTGTCCACAAAAGATTAATATTCCCGTTCGGATGCAAGAAATTGTTGAACTCTATGAGAATATCAAGAGTACCTAGAATTTTAGATATTGAATGAATCCTTAATCGAGATAATCCTCTGAAAGGAACTACTATGAATCAAGAGTATAAAAAAATGACTTTGAAATTAGAAAAGTTCAGGAAGTCATTGACCTGGATAAACAGTATTATGGTACTTACTTTACTATCTTTTCTTCTTGTTGGTTTTTTTATTCCGGTGGATAACCCTCTTCATAGCATACTTTCGTACATGCTAACCATTATATTGTTATCAAGTATAATCATTCTTCCAATTCTTTCGATAATGTCTTCAAAATTGAAGAAGGAAGTTGCTCTTGAAAAACTAAACCAAATCTTTAGTTCAAAAAAAGAAGATGAGGAAGATGTTTATACTTTCCAAATGGAGGTTGATGAAATTGAAGTTCAATTGGATTCGACAGGAATTACCATAGGGGAACAACATCACATGTACGAGGACTATGAAATAACTATATCTACTATTGGATATCGCGGAATTTTATATTTCGATCTATGTTTTACAAAAACAGACTTAGAAAAGAAAAATGAAGAATATACGAATGATGATGCTTTTTGCATAGAGATAGATAGAAGGGCATATCAAGTGTTGAAACAGTTTGATTTGAAGCTAGAT
>DOYO01000080.1:4240-4504 GCA_003518475.1 Acholeplasmataceae bacterium | reverse complement strand
TTGAATCAATAAGTTCAAATTGAGTTCACAATTCATGACTATAATCATCTTATAACATTAGGAGGAAAGAAACATGTTACAGTTAAAAAACATAAAAAAGGATTATTTGGTTGCTGGAGTACCAATTCCTGCACTCAACGGAGTTTCACTGAATTTCAAGAAGAATGAATTTGTTGCTATTATTGGAGCATCAGGCAGTGGTAAAACAACACTTTTGAATATTATTGGTGGATTAGATCGATATACAAGCGGAGATTTACTCAT
>DOYO01000080.1:0-4104 GCA_003518475.1 Acholeplasmataceae bacterium | reverse complement strand
CTTGTGAATAATCCCAAGATTTTACTTGCTGATGAACCAACCGGTGCCCTTGACAGCCATACCAGCATTCAAATCATGGAATTGATTCAAGAAATATCCAAAGATCGTTTGGTCATTATGGTGACACATAACACTGAAATTGCCAATCAATTCAGTGATCGCATCGTACGCTTAGTCGATGGAAGAGTCGTTGAAGACACAAAACCGGCAGTACTGACAAATTCATCAGACATCAAAGATAAACTCATCAATAAAAAAACATCAATGAGTTATCTGACTGCCTTGAAAACAAGTTTTAAAAACTTATTAACTAAAAAAGGTAGAACCCTCATCACAGCGATTGCTGGAAGTATCGGTATCATCGGCATCGCTTTGGTACTATCCATCTCCACAGGCATGACCAGTTATGTGAATGATATGCAAAGCGATACACTCGCAGGGTTTCCATTAACGATTAATGAAACAGTTCGAACGAGCGCACTCAATCAACCCAGAGAACGAATGGAAGATTTAGCGAATAACGATAGTGATTTTCCAACAGAATCCATCATTTATTCTTATGATAGTTTTGCGAATACAGTCACGCATACGAATATTATCGATCAAGACTTTCTAGATTATTTAAGTGATCTAGACCCAACTCTCTACAATTCAATATCTTATACAAGAGCCATATCGATGAATGTGGTCGCGGAAACATCAGCTGGAGGTTATGTTAAGATCGTAACAGGCGGAACTGACTTTGGATTCTTTTCAAGCGGAGGAGCATTCTCAGAAATTCCAAATAACCCAGAATTTATTCAAACCCAATATGATATTTTAGCTGGAACTTACCCTACTGCCTATGATGAATTGATTCTTGTCGTTGATAGCCAAAACAGAGTGGATGTCGCAGTTTTAAATGCACTTGGTATTGACGTGAATGAAACATACGCATTTGAAGATTTTATTGGAAATACATTTAAAATCATCCCGAATGATGTTTACTATAATATGTTAGGTGATTTGTTTATCGCTGGAACAGATTATGAAACCATGTATAACTCTTCATTAGCAACAACCATAGAAATTGTTGGCATTATGAGGATTGATGAGGATGCTGCAAGCGAGATGCTATCTGTCGGTATCGGATATACAACGATGCTGACTGATTATATGCTTTCCTCTGCTCTCTCCTCAAATATCGTCACTGCGCAACTCGCATCTCCATTGGAAAATGTCTTAACAGGACTTCCATTCAATGCGCAAATTACCTACCAGGATTTAATGCGTACCATCGGAGGAGATGCTTCTCCAACTGGNNGGAAAACCAGATGAGCAAGTGATTGTTTATACGGATCTTGCGGATACGATTTCATCAACAATATCTGGATTAATCAATACAATAACCATTGTTTTAGCAGCGTTTGCTGGAATTTCATTGGTTGTATCCTCTATCATGATTGGAATTATCACTTATGTTTCTGTTGTTGAAAGAACAAAAGAAATTGGTATCATGAGAAGTTTAGGCGCACGTAAAAAAGATATTTCAAGAATATTCAATGCGGAAACAATTTTAATCGGTTTAGGTTCAGGTATATTAGGTATTGGGTTAGCCCTTCTTTTAAACATTCCAGTAAACTTAATCATCAACAGGTTTGTCGGGGTTAATAATTTAGCTGTGTTAACCATAACCAATGCATTCATTTTGATTGTTTTGTCTACCATATTGACATTCATTGCTGGTTTGGTTCCTAGCAGCATCGCAGCTAGAAAAGACCCAGTCATTGCACTTAGAACCGAATAAAATGGTATAATTTAAACAAAAGGAAGGGAGGAACATCCATGCTAAAAATAATGGTTGTAGAAGACGATCCATCGATTCGCAAACTCATCATTCACTATTTGTTAAGACAAGGATATCAAATTGTTGAAGCGGAAAATGGNNCTTCTAAAATCAGAAGTGTGAACGTCGATATTCCTATACTCATGCTAACTGCACTTGAAACCTATTCGGATAAGGAAAAAGGTTTCATGAGCGGAGCAGATGATTATATTGTCAAACCGTTTGATATGAATGAAATGATGCTCAGAATCAAATCTTTACTTAGAAGATATAAAATTGCAAGTGAAAATAAAATAGTCATGCCGCATATCACGCTTGATTATAAGAGCAGTACCTGTGTAATGAATCAAGAATCCATTGAATTGACAAGAAAAGAATTTCTGCTCCTCTTCAAATTACTCTCTTCCCCGAACCAAATATTTACAAGAGAACAATTGATGAATGAAATCTGGGGATTCGATTCGGAATCCTATGATAGAACAGTCGATACACATATCAAAAGACTCAGGGAACAAATCAATTGTGAGGATTACACGATTGTTACGGTAAGAGGTCTTGGTTATAAGGCGGTAGTAAAATGAGAAAAATATCTGTAAAAATTATCATTTCAATCTTCATCATTTTTTTCATCACAGCAATCATACCTAGATTCATCATTTACATGTTAAGAAGCTTACCTGCTCGTGAAATATTTGAATCTGAAGTATTTCTGATTGGGATGGCGCTTACTGCATTTCTGACGTTGATGTTATTTGCATACGCCATGAATTTAATACTGATTAAACGATTAAAAAAACTAAATGAAGCAACCAANNGCAACCAAGCAGGTTGCTTCAGGTAATTTTGATGTTCATCTGGTGCTTGAAGGGAAAGACGAAGTTTCTAACCTGGCAGAAGATTTTAACAAAATGATTGCATCACTCAAAGCGAATGAATATTTAAATAAAGAATTTGTTAAGAACTTTTCTCATGAATTAAAAACACCAATCAGCGCGATCAGAGGTTATGCAGAGTTGATATCATCAGGAAATTTGAGTGTAGAAGAAATTGAAGAGTATTCAAAGATTATCGTCAACGAATCAACAAGATTGAACAGCTTGTCGAAAAGCATGCTTCAATTATCTCAATTAGACAGCACATTGGCTATGAAGAAAGAAGATTCATACAATATGGCAGAACAAATCAGGACAGTCATACAGATGATGCAGCTTGAATGGGAAGCTAAAAAAATAGAGTTTGTACTTGATTTGGAAGAAATAAAAGTTGTGAGCAATAAAGAGTTCACGTATCAAATTTGGCAAAATCTTATTGATAACTCGATAAGATATTCAAAAAGTGATGGGAAAATTGAAATTTCATTAAAAAAAAGCGGAACAGACATTCTATTTAAAATCACCGATTATGGATATGGAATCAGCATTGAAGATCAAGATCGTATTTTTGAAACATTCTTTGTTGCTGAAAAATCCAGATATAAACAAAGCAGTGGAGTCGGGTTATCCATTACTAAAAAAATTGTCGAAAAATTTGGTGGAACGATTACTTTTGATAGTCAGATTGATGACCACACCACATTTTATGTCAGTATACCAGAAGCATAGTTTGTTCAACGCCTATGGAGTACATGATATATTTAGTAAAGATTGCTCATGGTTTTCATATAAGGACCTGAAGTAGAAAGAATAAACTTTAAAACGATGCTTGCCGAACGATGAAACAATTCATCCCAATCGGTTGGCATTTTTTTAAGATGTGACGATAAGCATTAACTTTTCTACTTTCATTCATCATCCTTCATCTTTAGTCGCGATACCATCAAACCTGGTTACTATGTCTTTATTAACACATCAAATCTAGAAAAAATCTTGTTATCAATCGCATTCTATGATAAGATGAACTTGATAAAATCGATTATTTCCAGGAGGATGACATGAAGAATTTACATTACATTAAAGTGATGATGATTGCTTTAATGACGTTATTATTCTTGTTTGGATGTGAAGTTCCAGAAGACTTGACTATTTCATCTGTTGTTGTAGATCAGACACTGCTTGTTGAACCGATTGAGATTTCTGATTTTTCACTATCTGATCTTGAATTGATTGTGACATATTCAGATGGTTCAGAGGTTAGAGTGGTTATCACAGAAAGCATGATTGAATCTTTGGATCTGGCTAAGCTTTCTATTGTGGGAGAACATGATATCGTCGTGACTTATATGGGGTTCACCATTCCAATCACGATTGAACTGATCAATCAAGCCATGACGGATCTCTTGA
>DOYO01000055.1:2280-5343 GCA_003518475.1 Acholeplasmataceae bacterium | reverse complement strand
GCACTGACTATTCTCCTTAAAAAAAAGAATACACTCTATAACGATTTGATTGAGCAATCCCTCCATAAATATAAAATGCCCTGGTATCAGGACACTGCAACAAGAATATTGGAAAAACTGAAGAAAATACATGAGTCATGCTCTGAAAGTAAATGATTTGATTCTCCTAAATAACCACGCACTTGCGTCAACTTGACATTATTTTGGTAATGATCTATAATGAACATAACATTATCATGCGGAGGGAAATCATGTTAAGATCAAAACTATTTTTTTCATTGTTTGGAATATTCTTTTTGGGATATATTGGTTCAATAATCATCTTGAGTTTGTTGGGAGTATCTAGTTTATTTGTTGCCAATTTTATTAAATTCCTTTGTTTATTGATCATACCAATCCTTTTTATGAAATGGAATGAGTTTGTATCTATCTTCAAATTTGCATCCATTCTCTTGATTGTAATGAATGTCTCCATTTTTTTCATCGAACTTTTTAGTGAGACTAACGTTTTCTATATTCTACTCAATGGTTTAATGCCTATATTTATCATTCTTTTTGTTGTATTAGCCATCATGTCGCGAGAGCGGTTTGTTTATGGATCACGTGTAACTATATTCGCTGTCATTTTGAGTTTGATATTGTTTGTTAGATTTAATCCACTTGCAACCATAATGGTTCAATGGATTCATGCAGATTTGATAATCGGATCCATAAGAATCAGTCATTTCTTTTACATCATCATGTCGATTATCATTTATTTATTGAATTTGCTCATGTTGGATGCCGTATATGAAGAAAAACTTAAAAATTGGAGATAAAAATATAAAAAGCCCAATGGGCTTTTATTTTTCTCTTTGATAATAATTGTTCATTTCGTCTCTGCTCACCAACGCCTGAAAATAATAACTGCTGGTTGTATGGCTTTGACCGTAGTCAATCAAACGATCATGCTGGTCATAGACTTTATTTGTGGACTGAATGCTTGCTGCATGCTTTCTTTCGCCAAGAAGAAGTGCTAAGGATGATGTCAGATTGACTGCTTTGGTCACACGGTTTGAGAGCTTTGCATAAATACCGTATTCCTTTTGCATATACGCGTTAAGCGGTTCTGTACCGATAAATCGTTTATCCATATCTTCAAAAACACTTAATGGCAAATAGTTTTCAAGAATGATGATTGGAACATCATTTCCTTTATAGATGCGGTTGATATAGAGCAATTTCTCGCCAGATTTGAAACCCATAGCCAATAATTTTTGGTTGTCTAATTTGACAACCTTTTTTTCTAAGCACTGGATGGAAGGTGTCATTCCTAAAGCGATAATCGCATCATAAATAGCAACGTTCCTGTAAAAGAAATAATTGGTCAATTCAAAATATGCAACTTCATAATCATCATTTGAACGCTTTTTGATATATCTCACATCAACAAGCTCATCATAAGCTGACTGAACTTCCTTGGTCTCAATGTGCAAATGTTTCGCCAAATGAGCTGGATTTGGTAATACCGCTTGATAATAGAAGGTTTGATCGAGGATCAAGGCTTTGATGCTTTCCTTGATTTGCTCCGTAAATGAAACAGCAGATCTTCGGTCGATGGAAATAGCTTCAATCAGGTTAGACCGCATGAACCATCACCTCGAATTCTGTAAATTCTCCTGGAAAGTAGTTCGAGACATAACATAACTGTTGATCTAAGTGGCTGACGATATTGGATCTGACAAAATAAATTGCATCATCTTCGTTGATGTTTAAGAGAAGCGCTTCATCTGAGGATGCATTCATCGGCGAAAAGGTGTTATGCATATGCTTGATTACATGCTTGTATTTGGTTTCGACCAAATCGAACAAGCGGTCTGTAGATTCGTAATTCAAGTTTAATTTTGGAAAATACTTTTCCGGGAAATATATTTTTTGCAGAAGA
Source organism: Acholeplasmataceae bacterium (assembly GCA_003518475.1). GTDB lineage: Bacteria > Bacillota_I > Bacilli_A > Acholeplasmatales > Acholeplasmataceae > Peloplasma. The sequence continues at coordinate 3,419 of DOYO01000055.1, read as the reverse complement.
ACAGGATTTTGATTCGCTTTGATGATTCTCAAAACAACGAAACAATGTTCATTAGGTTGAAGTTTAAGCATGCGATATGCAGCAATGTCATAGTCAATCATGTCAAACATGATGGTTTGATATGCATAACTGACTTTTTGAAGAACTTTTTTGGATTCCAACTGGTAAAACTCATGAAGAGGTGTATGAAATACCAATCGGTTGGTCACATAGGTGCCTTTACCTTTAATGCGTTTGATTTTATGCTCGTTAATCAATTCCTCATATGCCATTTTTACAACGGTATGGCTGATTGAAAAAGTACGACATACTTCCTTTTCTGTGGGAAGTTTATCGTTGTATTTCAATTGACCTTCTTCAATCGCTTTGGTTATGGAATTGGAAATCTGCTTATAAATAGGTACTTTTAAGGTTTTATTCACGTATAAGTATTCCATGAAGGACCTCCCCTAATGATGTTTATATTCAATATACAATTTCAATAGTAAAGTTTATTGGTTAAATGGATTTTGGAACTTTAAGTTCAACAAGAAGCTTTCCAACCATGCGTGGGCGTTCAGCAACCAACGCTCCCACCTCTGTCAATGCTTTGATTTTGTCTTCTACGGAGCCTTTTCCACCGGAGATGATAGCACCAGCATGACCCATTCTTTGTCCTTTTGGTGCAGTTCTGCCACCTAAGAAAGCGACTAGAGGTTTCGTAAAGGTTTTATTTTTAATGGCTTCAGCAACTTCCTCTTCCATTGTACCACCAAGTTCTCCAATAATGACGACTGCATTTGTTTCAGAATCTGCCTCGTAATAAGGAAGCATTTCTGCGAAACGCGTGCCGGGAACTGGATCTCCGCCAACTCCGATCAGTGTGGATACGCCATATCCTGCTTCAACAATCATCGCTGTAACTTCGTTGGTCAATGAACCGCTTCTTGTCATGACACCGATATTTCCTTTTTTATAAACACGTTCAATCCAATGCGGAAATGAACCCATCATGGCAACCTTCGGAGAGATCACTCCCGAAGTGTTTCCACCGACAACGAGCGCTCCATGTTCCTTCGCAGCTTGACGAATCAAGACCATGTCGTGAAGTGGAATGCCGTCAGAAATCGTCACTATTTTTTTGATGCCTGAATTTAAAG
>DOYO01000055.1:0-2135 GCA_003518475.1 Acholeplasmataceae bacterium | reverse complement strand
GACTGCCTCTTCGGTATCGAACAATGGCTCAAGACCGGCTTCTTTTAAGATGCGTACAGCTTCAGCTTCATTGGTTCCGCGGATACATGTCACAATCGGACGATCGGGTTTCAGTCTCTTGATAGCATCAACGATGCCTTCAGCCATGACATCTGCACGCGCGATGGTGCCGAAGGTGACGATTAAAATGACTTTGGAAGGCACTTTCAAGCAGATTTCCATCGCCTTGACGGCCTTTTTATAGTTTGGACCGCCGAATTCAAGATAGTTGGCGACTTTGCCGCCTTCATAGTTGATCAAATCATAAACTGTTGTCGTCAGACCTGCACCCGCACACATCAATCCGATATCGCCATCGAATTGGATGAAAGGAATGCCTTCCTGCACCGCATCGTATTCTGCTTCAGTTTTATAATCTTCCTTGGTCTGTTCAAAGCGTGTTTGTCTGAATAGTGAATTGTCATCAATCATCAGTTTTCCATCTCCAGCAACAAGAGTATTTTCCTCTGTGATGAATAATGGATTGATTTCGACGAGTTCGCAATCATATTTCTTAAAGACATCATAAAGTTTGAGAAGAAGCTTGGTGGCTTCCTTGGTTTGTTCTGGAGATAGTCCGAGCTCATAAGCTACAGATTGTGCTTGATAAGGCATTAAACCATAACGCAGATCAATAGGTTCACGAACGATTTTTTCTGGTTGTGTAGCTGCAAGTATCTCAATATCGATTCCACCTTCCTTAGAGGCAAGCAAAAGACCTGTTGCCATATAAGGATCTACAGTGATGGATACATAGATTTCTGCTTTAATATGAACTGCCTGTTCGATTAAAAGACTTTTAATTTTGATTTCATGATTGAATAAGCGGTGTACATGGAAAATTGCATCTTCCTTAGTTTTAACAAAGGAAATCAAACCTGCTTTACCGCGGCCTCCAGTTAAAACCTGTGATTTGATCACAAGCGGAAGTCCGATTTGTTCAATCGCTTGAGCAAGTTCATCCTCTTGATGAATCAATATGCTTTTTGGAATCGGAATCCCTGATTCTTTAAAGACTTCTTTAGCTTGATATTCGTAAAGTTTCATGGTTCCTCCTACTTGTTATTTTTTAGGTAAGCTCCAAATATTTCATCATCAGATGGACGTCTTGGAGGAAAATATTCAGACACCCAGGTCACGTTGATGAAATGCTTGTAATTGATATTTTCAGTGGTGACGTTACCGCCCCATGTACCGCAGCCCAAAGAGACCGTGGAAGGCATGCCGTTGAAGAATGCTCCGCCGTTTGCTGGAGCTTGAGCTTGGTTGACCATGATGCGGCTTGACTTCATGTTGGCTCCGAGATGCTCGATATAAGCTTGATTGAAGGTATGGATGCCGCAGGAGTGTCCTGTACCGTAGTTGTCTGTCAGACGGACAAGCTTCTTATAGCCTTCTTCAAATGTCTTATATTTGAATACAGTTAAAACTGGAGAAAGTTTTTCTTGTGAGTAGAAATCTTTTTCAATGTCTTCAGCGCCTTCAACAAGAAGAACCTTGACACTTTCAGGTGCTTCGATGCCGGCTTCTTTAGCGATTTTAGCTGCAGATTGAGCAACGATCTTTCCATTGATGGAGCGATATCCCTTACTATTGACAGGCCACATGTAGTGTTCAAGCTTGTTTCTTTGTTCACCCTTCACGAAATGACTGCCCAGCTTGATGAACTCTTCAATCATTTGATCGTAGATGGATTCATGAATGATGACAGAGTTTTCACTTGAACAGGATGTCGCGTAATCAAAGGCTTTGCTCATGATGATTTTTGCTGCTGCATCTTTGACATTTGCATCCTCTGCAACGATTTGAACTGAGTTTCCGGGACCAACGCCATAAGCGGGACGACCAGATGAATAAGCTGCCTTCACCATCGCACCGCCTCCTGTTGCAAGAACAACATCGACTTGTTTCATCAGTTCATTTGTAAGTTCGATCGATGGCTCTTCAATAATTTGAATCAAATCTAAAGGAGCTCCGACTTTGCGTAATCCATCACGCATGAAATCGACAGCCATTTTAGAGGATAGTTTTGATTTAGGATGTGGAGCGAAGATGACAGCGTTCCGACCTTTTAAAATTGTCACTGCATTACTTGC
>DOYO01000140.1 GCA_003518475.1 Acholeplasmataceae bacterium | reverse complement strand
TCTATTTTTTGCTCCGGATTTATTTCAAAATTGAAATGTCCTGCAGCAAAAATAGTGAGCATTTGAACATATGTCAAATAATTACTGATCATCAATTCATAATCAATGAGTTCCTTATTTTCTTCAACCTTGATTTGATTGCCCAGTAAGTGCTTATATGTCTTATACACCAGATGATAATCTTTCTGCATCAAGAATATATTTGTTTTTTTAAGCGTCAAATTCTTGTTTCGAGTCAGATTCTTCCTATAGATTGGCTTACTCAATCTTGGTTGAATTGCCTGACTGATTAATGATAACTCCTTCAGCAATTCCTTTGACAAATTAAAATACTGGCTGAAATCCCTGATATAACCCGTATGTAATTTTCCCAACGCTAAAAAATAATTCACGTGATTCACTTTTTCAAGCAAATTGAATCTCATGATATTGCTGGCATATAACAAGCTATTCAAAGTTCTTCTATTTTTTTTAATTAGTGATAGAATTTCATCAATAAAATTACAGAAAATGACATTCTCATAAATGCTATAATCATCTTCATAAATTCTCGTTAACAATTTTCTCGGTTTTACACCATTTTTTGTGATGTTCGATACATATTGACCGTGATTCGCTAAATGGAGCAAAGTATTTTGATTGGTAACACGTGCATTTTCAACTGGTAACACATCATCTGTGTCTTTTAATACGATAATCGGTTTACTGAATATTCTTTTGATTGCAGGTGTCGACTTTCTGATTTGACGAATCGTTTTTTCTAATTTTTCAAAATCAAAATCCGGTTCAATAGAAAATAAGGTCATATCATGAACAACATAGTAGTCAAACTCTATGTAAGATACAACCTGATGTTTCTTAACAAAATTTTGAATGTCGTCTAAAAGTGAGGCGAAACGATTATACTCCTCTACTGTTAGTCTATTTAAATTATTCGTCATATTACTCATTATCAAGACGCTTGATAAAGGCTGCGCATTGATTCAATTTCAATTTCTCGAATTCCACTTCAAGCTTTTCTTTGTCATCAATAGTTTTCACTTCAAGCTTAGCAACCACTTTACTTAACAAAATCTTTTCAATCGCTTCACTTTCCACATCTTCATTGACAAAACATTCTTTATAGATATTAACGAAATCTTCTATTTGTTTTAAAATACGATTCCCGAAGGAGATATTGAATGGAGCAAGCAACGCTTCAACGCTCTTGATGAGTTCATTATTTTCAGCATCGAAGTTTCCTTTTTGTTTTGCTGCAATAAATAGATTGTTCATGGTCTGATAATCAAAATACTGCTTTGAAATTGGATTTGAATAGTTTCGTACCTTTGGAGCACGTTTTGTAAAGTTCACAGTGTGTGCACGGTCATAAACTTTATCCGATATAACAAATGTTGATTCATCGCGGTTCGCTGTACCGATAAACCAAACATTAGGAGGAACCTTCAGCGTATTTCCATGATCCAAAGCTAGATACTCTATTTCTTTTTGTTCTTCTTTTCTAGTCAAGTTGATATTGATCAATTTGATTTCTCTTTGATTTTCTTCGTTTTCCATAAGGGATAGGAAATCTGAGAAATAATATTCGATTCTGGATAGATTCATTTCATCGAGCAGGATGAAAGTAAATATTTCTTGATTGAGTGCTGCCTTATATAAAGCCAATGTGAATTTCTTAGGCGTATATTTCATTGAGAACTCATTGTAGTAGCCTAATAATTCATTCTTATCTTTCCAAGACGATTCAACTTCAATGATTTCACAGTTTCCAAATATAGCTTCTGAAAAAATCTTTGGCAAGCTGGTTTTCCCTGTTCCAGACATCCCTTGCAAAATCGATAGCTTGCTCGCTCCAAGACCTGCAACAAAGGTTGCGATATCTTCTGGTGTGTAAGATAGATGCAGTCTTGAATTTCTAGCATATTCAACAACAAAATGAATCAGTTCATTCAACGTCGTTTCATTTGTCTTTAATTCTTTTCTCTTCTCTAGTTCTTGAGTGAAAAAATCGACTTTCGAATCCAAATCAGTAAATGATGGACACGGATCAAATTGTTGATTTAGCTCATCATCTGAAGCACCTGATGGTGAGGTGCTGCTTGGTTCAGATGCGTTACTAGATGATGATAAGCTTGCTTCAATCAGGTTCATTTCGTCTCTTTCAAATGCTTTTCTAACAAACATCAAGATTAACACAAGAACTGATGCCATGAGTGCATAGATGGCATCCGTGCCGATTGCGTATACAAAATCTAAAGCACTAGGTAAACTAACCCCATAAAAATCGAAAATGTCCAATATGACTACTTCGTTGATTTCAGTTGCAATTTGGAAGTAGTACCCTGATATGGCAATGATAAAGACAAAGAAGATATTAACGATTGTTACTAACTTGACAATCGAATTGAATTGTTTATATTTCGATAGATAACCCGTCAATGCAACAACAAAACATAGACCAACAGCAATGAGCATGACAACCAATATATAAGCAACAATACGATAGCCTGGATCTAAGTTTGCGTAGTCTCTTAATATTTCAAAACCAGTTAAGTGGACGAAATATGTAAACGAACCATAAGAAATATCAAATTTAATGATTGGAAGCAGCAGCATCAATACGGTAACAG
>DOYO01000074.1:247-14957 GCA_003518475.1 Acholeplasmataceae bacterium | reverse complement strand
GCAACCTTCGTTCCAACCTTGATCTTCTGATCATGGAAATCCTTACCAATTTCAAGCACGGAACCAATCAGCATTCCCCCGCTTTTTGTAACCGGGTTCTGCATTTTCCCTTGTTTTTTGACGATTTCAAGAATCATTTGTTTCATCAACTGTTCATTTTGATTGCAGACTTGTTTGATCTGATGAAAAGATGCCGAATCAATATTTAAAACATCAACATCGATCATCATTTCATTATCCTGACAAACAGGAGTTGAGTCTATTTTTAGTGCTGCCTGTGGAAGAACTCCAACAGGCTCAATCACACGGTGTGTTCCATATCTAGATAATGTTTTCATGGTTGAACTCCTTCATGCCTAGTATTTCTCTAGCTTCCTTGGGGGTCGCTATTTCTCTATTGTATTTTTTTGCGAGTGAAACAACCTTTTCAACAAGTTCCTTATTTCCCTTCGCGAGTAATCCTTTTTCAAGATAAATATTATCTTCAAGTCCGACACGGACATGACCGCCATACCGAATGGCGAGTTCAGCAAGAGAAAACTCAAATCTTCCAATTCCGGCAACACTGTATGTACAATGCTTAGGAATGCTCTCCCTCATGAAATGAAAGTCTCTTTCTTCTCCCGTCATTCCCCCATTGACACCTAAAACGAAACTAAAATGCAGGGGTTCAATCATGAATCCCTTTTTATGCAAACGCAAAACCATATCGACATGCCCTTTTTCGAAGCATTCCAATTCTGGCAGTATATGTCTTTCCTTCATTCTTTCTGCGAAATATTTGATATCATTTTCCGTATTGACAAAGATATCATCTCCACCGAAATTCAACGTCCCGCAATCCAAAGTCGCCATTTCGATATTGAGTTCAGTTGGTTTTAATCTGGTATCCCTGTTCATGCCGACAGCGCCGCCTGTTGTAGGTTGGATGATAACATCAGGACATCTCTTCCTGATCCCCTTCATGATTTTTTGATATCTTAGTTTGCTTTGAGTTGGTGATCCATCATCATTTCTCACGTGAAGATGAATGATGGAAGCCCCCGCTTTGTAAGCCTGATATGCCTCTTCAATGGTTTCTTCCACAGTGTAAGGAACATAAGGATTATCTTTTTTTGTAACTTCTGCGCCTGAAATCGCACAGGTAATAATCAGCTTATTCATGGTGCACTCTTTTTTTATCCTTTAATACAATACAAGTTCCAATCGCTTCTGTGGTTAGTATTTTGTGATCCAAAAGATCTGCTGCGGAAGGATTGACCTCTGGTCTTGCTGCAATCACCTTATAGCACCAGAAATGCATTTTTCTGGAAGTGTTTCCCTTTTCAATGATTTCTCCGATAACCTCGATAAAATCTCCAGCATAGAGCGGTGCTAAAAAATCAATCTTTTCATAGGCTCTAAACAAGCCTTCATCCCCATCATGGATAATCAATAGTTCCGTCGCGACGTCACCGAAAAGAGCGACGACTTTAGCTCCATCCACTAAGTTCCCACCATAATGCGCATCCGCTTGACTCAAGCGTAAACGATGAATTACTTTTTCCATTATTTATACCTCCCTAGACATTGAAGTCATGATTATTATTTTATTTTTTATAGTTGGTCCTTTACTTTTCTCGGCATCAGCATGGCTTCACCGGTCACCATGCATTCATGGTTTTCATTGAATATCTCTGTTGAAAAGATAACTCTGTTTCGATCATAATCGATATTGATAACCTTTGCCACCACTTCAAGTAACATATCCGGATACACCGGCTTTAAGAACTTCAGGGATTGATTGCAGTAAATCATGCCTTCTCCGATAAAATCCGTACCAAATATTCTTGAGAAGAGTGAACCTACCAACATTCCATGAACTATTGGTGTCTTAAAGACTGTCGTTTTGGCGAACTCNNGGATCAAAATGCGCTTTATTCATATCTCCCGATAACTCTCCAAACTTCCTGACATCCTCACTTGTAATGGTTCTAAAATATCTGGTTTCATCACCAATTTTGATTTTTCTAATCATATTTTCCTCCGTTTTTAGAAAATAAAAGAGACCTGCTATTAAAGACAGCTCTCCATTTTCGTTTAAATGGCAGTGGGTGACGTGTACCTTCAACCACCAAGAGTAATTATGGACCTAATTAGTCTTTCGGCGACATGTACCTTCTCCAGCTCATAGGTCGTCCAAAACCTCTAACAAGCTAGGTACCCAACACATCGCACCTCTGTATCGTTTCCATATCCATTATAAACGATTTGTGAAAGCGCTGTCAATGGATTTTCTACCAATGATGATAGAAAAGATAATCCCTATAATATTTTATATTATGATTCACACAAATTGATGCTATGTGTTAAAATGTATGTAATTGGTAGTATACTTGTACTGTATCAACCAAAAGGAGGTATAAACATGAATGACATTGTAAGAGCTTTTGACGGATTGCCATGGATAGTTAAACTTATTCTAGCATTACCAGGAATTGACGGTATTGCATGGGGTATTTACAGAATCGCCAAGGGTGTTTCAACAAATAACGGAGTTATGATTATTGTTGGGATCATTTGGCTGTTTGTAGGATTTTTCCTTTTCTGGATTATCGATATGTTCACGTTGTTAACCACAAAAGAAGTAACGTTCTTCGCTTAACTTATTCAATTAAAAAGCGATCATCCATGATTTGGAAGATCGCTTTTTTTATGCCTTGAAATCGTGATAGTATTTGTCTCGTTGAGAAATGAGCATTTTCTTTAATGGCTCATAAAGCCAGTAGATGGTTAAGAAATTGCTGATACCCATGATCAGTTCGAAAATCAAATCCATGTAAAGATATTCCCAAAAGGGAATTCCTGTAACCAAAACTGAAACAGGGATGAATGCCCATCCGTAGATGAATCCAAATAAGAGTCCTAAGCTTGCAAGGGTGAATACACGTTCAACCTTCTTAAAAACAGTTGTCAGCAGGATTGGAACAATCAGCCAAGCAACGAGCATCGATGGGATGTGCATGGGTATGACCGGACCGAATGGCGAAAGGATATTGATCACCATCACATGAATGATCACAATCAAACTTGTCTTCTTGAATCCCAAGACCTTCGTATATAAAACGACTAAAAGCATGGAAAACTGAATATTCGGTAGAAATGATAATGCAAGCTGTTGAACAAAAAGAATGGAAGCTAAAACTGCAATCAATGCAGCATCTTTAATCGCTTGGTGTTTTAAGCTCATGAGGATGGTCCCTCCGATACTTGTTCGACACGCAGCCGGTATAATTGTCCATCTTCAGGTTCAATTAAAACAGCACCTTCTGCTGTTTTTCTATATGCACCATCTTCATAAACTTCAATGGCTAGAAAATCATCTGTGAAATTGGTGAGAATGGTGAACTCATCATTCTCAATTCCAATAATAACAATCCCCAAAAATGTCGGAGGCTGCGTGGTTAACTCAAAATTACGGTCCAACACATCATAAAATGTATCTCCTTCAAAAAACTCAAGATCACCCTCATAAACGATTGTTTCGGATGCGTCCATGATGACTAAGTGAAAAGTTCCATCATTTGAAGCTTGATTTTGTATGAAAAAATAATGCACTAAAAAAGCAGCTATTGATAAGACGATTAAACTGACAATGACTTTAAGTGCAATACCCTTCATGATTAACCTCTTTTAGATATTGAATAGATCGAATGCCGGTGTTCCCCATACATCTCTAAATACCTTATAAGTAACGAGCGCTGCGAATACCTGAGGAGATGAGAACAACATGTCAACAGATTCGTTGGATAACTGCCACTTGAAAAAACCATCAGTTTCATAAAGCAATAAAGCTTCGATCAAATCGACGTTTTCAACGCTATAATCTTCCCCTCTTGGATTGATGCCTTTCGCAATCAACCCGATCACGACCATCGCGGTCGCTGAAGAGCTTGGAGATCCCCAGGATGTGATGCCTGACGTTGTTAAGTTATTTTGAATGACAGGGACAAGCAGATTGATTGCTGTGTTGACAGAGTTAACATCCTGTTCATAGGGTGAGAATGCTTGCATCAGCATGCCTGCATATTCTGCATCATCGATGGTTAGCTGAGTGAGCATATCCAATAGGTCATTAATCTTCTGTTCATCTCCTTCTAATAAGGATAAAGCAGAAAGATGGGACACCGCTGAGTAAGAATCTGTTGATATGAATCCATTCAATGCCGTTAGGGTTGCTGAAAAATCTAAATCAAATGTTTTTTGAAAGACTGCTGTTTTAAAAGCTTCTTGAATTGTTGTCACATTCGCCTGATAGGCTGGAGGAGTGAGCGGATCTATATATCCCCTATCCACCAAGTGTCCCAATGCTGCAACAACATAATGATTGATCGCAGCATCTGTGATATACATCTCTTTATATTGATCCACATATTCATAGATCAATTCATCAACTCTTAAATCCACTTCATCAAAACCGCTTGTTTCCTGAAAGGTGATAACCATATCCTCAGTGATGACAATTTGATCAATTCCCACTTCAGATCCTACACCATTCACCAAAAGATAAAAGTAATAATTATAAGTGACTCCGTATTCCGTTGGATAAAAACCTCCAACACCATTCACGTAATTACCGTATTGTGATGTGGAATAATCCAGATCAACAGCTTCATCAAGGATTTCAACTGTCGTCCTGTCATCATTTTCAACGAAAATGATGTCTTCGCTCAATAATGTTACGCCTTCAATAGACACAACCTCTACAGTAAATGATGGACCATCATTTAATAGTTCCTGATCTTGACATCCAGCAAGTATCACAAAACTAAGGGAAACTAAAACTGCCAACCAAATCTTTTTCATGTCTTTTCTCCTTTAGAAAATAAAAATTCCATATCTGGGGATACGGAAATAGACAAAAAAGAAACTTTTGCCCGTCTCAACCCCAGAAGATGACTTGATTTGACTTTTTCGGTAGGTCTCCCGGCTTAACATCATCCTACTTTGCACCTTCCCGCTTTTGGCAGTGGCTTATTTGCATTTCGTCCGTTTCACGGTTGCTGGGACAGCTTAAGAATGTAACTTAATTCCCTGTTATGTAAAATACACCGAATGGTCATATTCAATTAACCCCATTATAAGTTATCTATCTGACTTAATCAAGGATATATCCAAAATTCGTAAATATTCTAAATAAAGAGAGAGAACCCGGATTTTCATCATGCATCCNNGTATGCAATCTGTTTTCAGCTTCCTGATAAACAATCGAATGCTTTCCATCAATGACTGAATCTTCAACTTCGTTTCCTCGATCTGCGGGGAGAGCATGCATATAATATACATTAGGACTTGCAAGAGCAATCATTTCTTCCGTGCACTTCCATCCCTTATAAGATTCTAGTAAATCATCAACCACCTCTGTGGATTGATTATTGACCCAGCTACCCCAATTCTTAGGAATCACGATATCTGCATTCTGATAAGCTTTCTTCATGTCATGCGTGATCCTAAAGGTTCCGCCATTTTCCTTAGCATTCAACTTCGCTTTTTCAATCGCCCAGTCTGGAAGATCATATCCTTCTGGATAAGCCAACGTCACATCCATACCATATCTTGGGAATAACAAGATTTGAGAAAGTGGAACACTGATTGGCTTTTTATGGCTCTTCGCATATGCCCAAATGATCGATATTTTTAACTTCTTCGTTGTCTTGCTGACTTCTTGAATCGTCATCAAGTCAGCCAAAGCCTGCATAGGATGATATAAGTCATCTTGAAGGTTCATGATTGGCACTGTAGACCACTTTGCAAGCTCACGCAGGTATTTGTTCCCTATTCCCCAAAAACAGTTTCTGCAGGCAATACCATGACCATAACTGGATAAGATGATTGCTGTATCCTTCGCACTTTCACCATGAGAGATTTGCATCATGGAAGTATCCAAGAATGTTCCATGACCACCCAAATGGGCAATACCGGCTTCCATTGAATTTCTTGTACGTGTGGATTGTTCAAAGAACATTAAAAATGCTGTTTTGTTGGTTAAATAAGGAGTTGGTTCGTTATTCAAAAACTTTCTCTTCAATTCCTTCGATACTTCTAATAATTTGTCAATCTCTTCTTTCTTCCATTCCTCTAGGGTAATGAAATGTCTTCCTTTATAAAGCGGAATCATGATTGTTTATCTCCTTTTTTCAAATGTTCCATATACATCAGGGGTATTGCTGCATACATTGCGCAAGCAGTAACCAATTCTTCTTTAAACGTAATTTCATTTGGAGCGTGTGCTTGGTCTTCATGTCCAGGACCGAAGCCGATACATGGAATGTTGTGTCTTCCCATGATTGATACCCCATTGGTAGAAAATGTCCATTTGTCAACAACAGGATTTTTCTTAAATAAACCTTGATAAGCATCCACTGCGGATTCACATACTACATGATCAGAAGGGAGAACCCAAGTCGGGAAGTAGGATTGTGTTGGATATAAGAGTCCTGTATAAGAAGGTCTTTCATAGGTATACATTTCAACTGTCGCTTTCGCCTTGATGACAGAAGGAAGTCTTCTGATTTCATCTAAAGCGGATTCATAGGTTTCACCATGCGTCAGTCTTCGATCAATTGAAATCCAGCATCCGTCTGCAACCGCGCATCTGGATGGTGAAGTATGATAAATCTGAGAAACAGTCATCGTTCCTTTTCCTAAGAATGGATCATCTTTAAGTTTCTTGTTGAGCTGTTCAACTTCTAATAGGATAGGTGCCATCTTATAGATCGCATTGTCTCCTCTTTCAGGCGCGCTGCCATGGCAGCTGATGCCGGATGTCATAACTTTGATTTCCATACGGCCTCTGTGCCCTCTATAAATCCGGCATGAGGTTGGTTCTGTAATGACAACAAACTCAGGTTTGATCTTATCTTCTTCAATGATGTACTGCCAGCATAATCCGTCACAGTCTTCTTCTTGAACGGTCGCGGTAACGAGTAAGGTATAGTCACCTTCAAGTTTCAAATCTTTAATGATCTTACCCGCATAAACCATGGAAGCCATTCCGCCTTCTTGGTCGCTTCCTCCGCGTCCTCCAATCAGCTTGTCATCTTCAAATCCGATATAAGGATCAAATTTCCAGTTCTTGATTTCTCCGATACCGACTGTGTCGATATGTCCGTCCATGGCAATCAGATGCTTGCCGTGTCCGATTTTACCAAATAGGTTTCCCATCGGATCTGTGGAAACATGATCAAAACCTACTTTGATCATTTCTTGTTTGATTCGTTCAATGACTTTCTTTTCTTCACAGGATTCACTGGGGATGGCAATCATGTCTCTTAAAAATTTCGTGATATCCTTTTCATAGAATTTCGCTTTTATAACAATCTCTTCAAATGGAATTTTCATTTTAAATCCTTACCTCTCATTTCAGTTATGACTTTGTCGTAATGTTCTATCTTATGATATTCATGATCCCAAAACTTCATTTGTTTCATTTCATTCAAGTAGCTAAGAGGATAATTAAATTTCAGCCAATCATTTTCTTTCTGCTTGAATAAGATTTCCTTGGCTTCTTTTCCTCGAACATCCTTGATGTCTTCAATATCGGCTCTTAAGAAAATATCCTTGAACCAGCGTCTTAATACAAAATCTTCAGTCTCCAAGACACGACGATTCAAATCCGTGATGACGGAATCATATCTGTCAAAACCATCTGTCGCGATCGTCACGACATTATCCTGTTCGCTTAATCTCAAGTATTTCGCCATCTTGATCGCACCGATGATATTGCAGATACCAGATACTCCAAACAGATCCGTCATACATTTCGCAAGTTCGAGATCAACTCCATATTCTGCCAAAATATGCGGTGCGTCATGAACGACCTTGAGACCTCTCACGGAATCATCGTCCTTGATGAGCGTGATAAAGTCAGTGGTTAAAATGTTATGAATCAACGTGCACATCTTATCTCCGATGCCTTCAATCCTATGTTGACCTCTTCCGCCGTTCATGAGGGTTGAGCATTCATAAGGTTCTAATGCAGCAATCTTCGCTTCAGGGAAAACCTGTTTGATCTGATCTCCTGCAGCCAGTGTTCCAGCACTTCCTGGAGCAGATGTGAAACAAGCAATTCTTCCGTTACCTATGCCCTTTACCGCTTCTATGGCGCTGTTACCTGTAACATGTCTGTGGAATCTGTAGTTCGGAAATAATTCAAATTGAGCAAGCGCTCTATTCTTTGGATTCTTCTTGAGCTCATAGGTTCTTTCCAAGGTGAGGATAACGTCCGATTCCGTGCCTGGAGTCAAATCTAATTTTGCTCCATAGCGTTGGATTCTGTCATAGCGTTCCTTGCTCATGTTATCCGGCATGATGACGATGGCATCATACTTCATCAAGTTACAAATATAGGATACACCGATTCCAAAGTTACCTGTGGATGGTCCTAATATGGTGTGTTCGCCCGGAATAATTTCACGGTCGACACATCCTTCAATCAATGTTGAATATGCAGGCCCGACCTTATGGGATCCCGATGGAAAATATTTACCCAAAAGGACGATGATGTTGGCGTCAACGCCAGTCATCTTTTTCGGAAGGACAATCTTATTCACTTCATTCTTCTCGTTTCTCCAGTTGATATTAAATAAATTGACTGGATCTAATTCATGATCCTTCGCTTCAAGCGCGGCCTTTCTGATTTTAGGGTCGATTGTGTTTGGGTGAAGCATTTCATTGTAAGTTGGTCCAAATGGTACCTTAGGCATGATCTATATCTCCTTTTTCTTTCAAATAACTGATTAATGATGTGAGTTTGGGTTGAAGGATGACTGGTTGATCAATCGCTTTTTGGGCGTTATTGGGATCCTTTAATCCATTACCTGTCATGATGACTGTCACGGTTTCATCATGCTTGATGATTTGATCGGTTAATGCTTGTTCCACACCGGATAAAGCAGTGACTCCAGCAGGTTCTCCAAAGATACCTTCAAGACTTCCAAGCATCTTCATACTTCTTAAAATATGTGCATCTGTTACTTCTATCCAAGCTCCTTTTGAATCTTTGACTGCACGAAGCGCTTTGATTGGGTTTCTTGGAATGCCGACAGAAATGCTGTCGGCAATCGTATTTTCTTCCGCTTCTTCAAGCGGTTTGTTCAGTCTGGCTGCTTTCACGAATGGCGAACATCCTGAGCTTTGAACACCTAATAACTTCGGAATCTTAGGAATCAAGCCGAGATGCAGCAAATCATAAAATCCCTTATAAACACCAGCAATGGTGCATCCGTCTCCAACCGAAACAGCAACCCAGTCGGTCAGTTTAAAGTCCAGTTGTTCCGCAATCTCCAAAGCGACTGTCTTCTTACCTTCAACTAGATGCGGATTGATGGCTGCATTCCGGTTATACCATCCGTAGTGATCAATAGCTTCCTTTGATAAATTAAATGCGGACTTGTAGTCTCCATCCACACAAATCAGATTGGAACCATAAATCATCAATTGGGTGAGCTTTCCGATGGGTGCGCGTTTTGGTACAAAGATGACTGTCTTTAATCCCATCCTTGCAGCACTTGCAGCAAGACTTGAAGCAGCATTTCCTGTCGAACTGCATGAAATGATGGTAGCTTTTTCTTCAATTGCCTTTAAAACTGCAACTCCGCTTGCGCGATCCTTTAAGGAAGCGCTCGGATTAAGTCCTTCATCCTTGATCCATAATGATTTAAGTCCTAATCTTTTAGCAAGTTGATTGGATTCATAGAGTGGAGTCCATCCGATATGAAGCATCTTCTTGATATGGGTTGTATCGATGGTCATCATCGGTTGATATCGCCACATGGAATAATCATGGTTATCCTTGAAATATGCTAAGTTAACAACCTTCTTCATCGCTTCATAATCATACTCGATATCTAAAATTCCCTTTTCTCCGCATTTTGGACAGGTATACTCTATTTCGGGAGGTGAAAATGTCTGATTGCATAACGTACAGCGGTATTGTTTGACAAACTTGTTCATCATTTCACCTCTATTGGTTTTCTATAAGTACGATTTTGAATTGATTGACATCGAACAATCCTCTGTCAGTCAGTTTCAATGTGGGAATAACTGGGAGCGCGAGAAAAGCGAGCGAGATGAATGGATCATCAATATCCTGATCAAGCCCCATATCCTTAATTTCTTTTTTCATATATTTGAGTGATTCAGATACGACGATACTTTCTGCATTGGTCATGATTCCACCAACTTCGAGCTTCAAGAAGTGAACCACTTTTCCATTTCTGACAAGAACGATTCCACCTTGGATTTCATTGATTTTTTCTGCAGCAAGCCTCATGTCATCATCTGAAGATCCAACGATAATCAGATTATGAGAATCGTGCGCAATCGTCATTGCGAGCGCACCATTCTTGAATCCAAATCCTTCAACAAGGCCAATTCCTATCAATTTCTTGTTGTGGTGTCTTTCTATCACAGCAAGTTTTAAGATATCTGCATGCTTGTCATAAACAAATTGATTATTCGTAACGTTAACTGTTCTATTTAATAAATGCGTTGTTATATTATTTTGAATTAAACCGATGACCTTGACTTGATTACTCTTTAACTGAAGGGAAAAAGATAGTTGGTCAAGATCCAGATGAACTGTATTTAATACAGCGTCAGGTACTTCTGTCGAGGCTTCAAATAAAGCTTTTCCATGTGAAGCTACAAGAACGCCTTTCTTATAAACAAACAATGGTTCAATCTTCTTCAAACTATCAAAAATGATCAGGTCAGCATCTTTGCCGGGAGCGATTCCTCCAATGTTTGGAAGATGATAGCAGTTTGCTGCATTGATTGTCGCCATGCGGATGGCGTCAATCGGATCAATTCCATGTTCAATCGCTAAATTGACATTGTAATTGATATGGCCTTCATTTTTAATATCTTCGGGGTGTTTGTCATCCGTACAAAACAGAACTCTATGGATATTATTTTTATTCAATCCCTTAAGGAGTGTTTTCGTATTTCTGGTTGCTGAACCCTCGCGCAAATGAACATACATGCCTCTTTTGATACGCTCCTGCATCGATATAACCATGGTGCACTCATGATCGGTCATCACACCGGCAGTAATATAGGCATTCAGATCATTACCGATGACATCCGGAGCGTGACCGTCGATCATGTGGTGATTCATGACTTTGATTTTCTCAAAAATCATTGTGTTTCCTTGAATCACTGATGGATAATCCATCACTTCTCCAAGTCCTAAAACACGAGGATGTTTTTTCAGTTTTTTAATATCATGCGCAGTAATCATCGCTCCAGCATTTTCATCGATCGTCGCTGGAACACAGGATGGGATCATCATATAAACAGATAGAGGGATGTGCTCGCTGCTCTTTAACATGAACTCAATACCAGGCACGCCTGATACATTGGCGATTTCATGCGGATCTGCAATGATTGTCGTTGTTCCTTTGGGTAGAACAATCTTCGCGAATTGCGGAGGGGTGAGCATCGATGATTCAATATGAACGTGTCCATCAATCAATCCGGGAGCAACATACATCTTCTTCAAATCAATTTCCTTGATGCCGTTATACGTTCCGATTCCGATGATTTTTCCATCTTCAATAGCGATATCGAGCTCTTCGATTTCACCGCTATAAACATTGATGATTCTTCCGTTTTTCAAAACGAGACTTGCTTTCTGTTCTCCTCTCGCTTTTTTCATTATTGATTTATAATTCATAAGTCACCTTCTCTTTTTATAAGTCAGCAATCCATTTTTCGATGATATTCAATGCAACTTTCTTGCGATAAATCCGATTGGATCTTTGATCGTCAATCGGTTGAATAAGTCCTTCATAAAGCGATAGTATGGTGTTTTTATTTTCCTTAAGTTGATCCAAGGTTAAACCGATGCACTTGGATTCAATCTCTCTAGATCTGATGACTGTCTTGTAGACTGCTCCAAGCGTCAACCTGAAGTCAATGACTTTATTGTTTTTGATTTGGACTGCGCTTAAGCAGGATATCTTCGAAATCGCATCCGCTCTTCTGCCTCCGACTTTTGTCCACTGAATCTTTGAAAATTTCGGATTTTCAATGATGATTTCTTTGATGATTTCATCCTTACTTATCACTGTTTGTCTCGGTCCTGTAATCACTTGATCAATTGGTAATACACGTTTGCCATTCAAACTTTCTAAAACGATTTCCGCATTTAAAAGATATAGCGAGAGCAAGCTGTCACCAGCAGGAGATGCATTGGCGATGTTTCCTGAAAGGGTCGCGACATTCCGTATGGCGGGTGAAGCCATTTCTGCAATCACCTGTTTCATGATTTCTGGAATATCTTGATGATGTAGCAATACTTCCAGAGGCGTCATCGATCCGATATGAATGTGTAGTTTTTCCTTATGGACATAGTTCAATTCTTTCAAATTGAAACAATAAAGCATGTTCGAATCGAAATTCGGAGGAGTTTCTCTCGTTCCTCTTTTTTGAATCATCAGATCTGTTCCGCCAGCAATGACCTTGAATGTTTGATCTGATAGATATCTTAAAGCATCCAAATAAGTATTGGGAATGACATGATTTACCATATGCCTTCCCCCTTTTTAGAAGCTCTCAAGACTGCCTTGACAATCATGTTGTATCCGGTGCATCTGCAAAGATTACCGGATATGCCGATTCTCACTTCTTCTTCAGTCGGATGAGGGTTTTTTGATAACAAGCTTTCTGCAGCAATCATCATTCCGGGTGTGCAAATACCGCACTGGAATCCATTTTCAAACTCCATCGCTTCCTTCAAAACTTGATATTTGTTTGTTTCTCTGTATCCCTCGATGGTTGTGACTTCCTTCATATGCACATTCGCCAACGGCGTGATGCAGCTATTGACAATTTTTCCATCCAAAAGGACGGCGCATGCTCCGCACTCGCCTTCTCCGCATCCTTCTTTAGGACCGGTCAGCTTGAAATGATTGCGTAACACATCGAGCAATCTCAAGCTTGGATCAGATTCAATTTCACAATCAATTCCATTCAGTTTGAACTTAATCAATGTCATGATTCATCAACTCCATGATATATTCTGGTGTTGCTGGTATTTGATGCACTTCTCTTTTTATCGCCTGTTCAATCGCCAAAGCGACTGCCGGCGCTCCTCCAACCAATGTCAACTCACCGATACCCTTCGCACCATAAGGTCCAAGCGCGTAAGGATTATCCATAATGACAGTTTCTGTATTCGCCATATCGACTGACGTGGGGATGATATAATCTGTCATATTCTTTTGTCTGATTTTTCCTTGTTTATGTTCCATCACTTCAAGATATCCGTATGCGACACCTTGAGAGATACCGCCATCAGCTTGGCCTAAAGCCATCTTTTCATCAATTGCCTTGCCAATATCATAAACACTCCAAATATTCTTGATCGTCACTTGATAGGTGATTGGACTAACCTCGACTTCAACAATATTCACACCCCATGAGTATGCGGGATATGCATCTCCACGAAGCGTATCTTCATCCCAGACAATATAGTCAGGTTGTTCATAATTCATTGTTACAACCATTTCTTCATGGGGCTTCCAGGTATCCTTCATTTGTTGAGCAGCCCTGGCAAGAAGACCTCCGACAATCATCGTTGTTCTGGATGCTACTGTGGGACCCGAATCTGTAATAAAGTCTGTATCTGGATAATCAAAACTGACATCAGACATCGGAAGTTCAAGAGTTTGAGCGACAATCTTAGATAAAGATGTCTTCGCTCCTTGACCCATGTCGACTGCTGCGACCAAGAGATAAATATGATCATGCTCATCTTTTCTTAATTTCACTTTCGCATGGATATGCTTGCTTTCACCGCTACCAGTAAATCCGCATCCATGCAGGAACCAACTCATTCCTATGCCTTTGAAGTTGTTATTTTGTTCATTCTTCTGATATTTTTCTTGATATCCAGAAATTTCCATCGCTTTTTCAATCATTGGTTTCATGATGATTGGATCTCTGAAAACACCACTTGTCGATGTCAAATCTCCTTGATGGGCGAGATGTTCAAGTCTGAATTGAAGTGGGTTCACCTTTAATTTTTTAGCGATATGATTCATGAACATCTCGATGGCAAAAATCATTTGTGGTGCTCCAAATCCTCTAAATGCACCGTTTGGAACCGTATTGGTTTCATAAACATCTCCGGTAACATCCAAATGATTGATGGTATAAGCATCCGTAACTGCAATCATCGCTCTCGATAAAACAACACCGGATAGACCAATATACGCTCCGCTATCCAAAGAGACATGCGCTTTAATCCCTGTGATATGATTCAGCATATCGATGGATGCCTTCAAGATGATTTTTGAAGGATGTCTCTTGGTTGTCACGAGCATATCTTCTTCACGCTCATAAATCATCTTGATCGGATGCTTGATCTTCTTGACTGCAACCGCGAGCTGGCATGCCATGACCGAAGGAAACTCTTCTTTTCCTCCAAATGCTCCACCGACTGCAGGTTGAATCACTCTGACTTCATCCTCTTTGCATCCCAAAGTGTCAATGACTGCATTCTTCACGTAATATGGGCACTGCATGGAGCCAATCAGGGTAACCTTGTTTTCATCTTCTAAGTATGCGACAAAGCCTTGAGGTTCGATATAAGCTTGTTCCTGGTAACCTGTCTCATAGGTATATTCCATGAGATGTATCGCTTCTTGAAAAGCCTGATTTAAAT
>DOYO01000074.1:0-200 GCA_003518475.1 Acholeplasmataceae bacterium | reverse complement strand
GGCCAATCTTCAAAAATCATCTTGACGACATTCGAATGGGGAACATCAAACTTATCCACAACAAAATAGTCATCCGGTAATTCCGGAATATGGATATTCTTGATTTTAGCCTTCGCTTTCGTTGATCTTAACGTTTTCGCATGATAAAGATCATCGAATGGATAATCATCGACATAAAGCGCACGACCTGAAATTTTATC
>DOYO01000151.1:4756-12272 GCA_003518475.1 Acholeplasmataceae bacterium | reverse complement strand
CCGATTCCAATAACAACTAAAATCTTTGACTGTTCCTGGATACGTTTCGCAGATGCTAAAATACGTGCATATTCCGCCTTGTCATAATGGATAGGTAAGTCCAACCATCCGAGATAGTCGTTTCCTTTTCCTGTTTTTTCATGAATCATCTGATGCAGTTCGTTGACCTTATTCTGTAAACTCTCTGGTTTGACGTCTAAGAATGAACGTGCGTCATTTACTGTTAATTGAATGTGTGCCATGTGTAATTTCCTTTCATTTTTTCGCTTTTTCTATCCAATGAGGCAATGCCTTGGATAAGGAATGAAACCCTATTTTGATTTTTACCATTTTTTGAATTCTTGGATTGATGGGATGTGCTTGTTTATAAGACAATTTCAAGCGTTTATTCTCTTCATCAATTTCTAAAACAACAGTCTCTACCTCATCACCAACACAAAGAATTTCTTCGATGGAAGAGACAAACTGATCAGATACCTCTGAAATATGAATGAGTCCTATGTAGTCCTCATAGGTGACAAATACACCGTAGGACTGAATACCTGTGATTTTACATACAATTTGATCATTTATTTTCATATCCAAAAACCTCGTTCAAATTATATCATATTTTCATGCTAATCTATTAAAAAAACGCGTTTCCGCGTTTTACTCGTTTGTTATGTAAATCCCTAGTCCGCCTAAGCCAACATGTGCACTGACAACAGGACTGATGACACCCGTAATCTTGATGGTGACGTTCTCACCAAGCTGAAATAATTCGTGTTCTAAAATCTTCGCTTCCGTGCTTCTATCGACGTATGCGATCCGGACAACAACCTTACCGAAAACCATCAATTTTTTCGTTTCATTAAGGAGATATAAGACAACATTGTTGAAGCTTCTCACTTTCGCTTCCACAGCGAGAACACCTCTTGAGAAGCGGAGAATCGGTTTAATCTTTAATATGTTTCCGATGAATCCTTGAACCCTGGAAAGTCTGCCGTTGGTAACAAGCTGCTGCAGGTTATCGACCGTGAAGACTAAGGATCCTTTTTCCTTTAACTCACCCAAATGACGAAGTCCTTCTTGAACAGAATGACCTTCATCTAGATACTCAATTAGTTTTTCGGCCAGATATGCAGCGCCGTTGATATTGGATTCGGTATCTTCAACATAGACGTGTTCGCTTTCCACCAAGGTCTTCGCTAAGTTCGCGCTGTTGATGGTTCCAGAAAGTGATTTTGATATCGTCATGCAGATGACATCCTCATACCTCTTCAACTGATCTTCAAAGGCTTTTAAAAACAATTCGGGTGCAGGTTGGCTAGTTTTGACTGTTTTCTTGTTTTTTAAAGCATCGACAACAACATCCGGATGGATCTCGCCGTCAATATACTCTTTATTATCAATCAGTACATTTAGTGGAACGACAATAATTTGATTGTCCTTCACATAATTTGGATCAAGTCCAAATGTTGAATCCACCACGATTCCTACTTTTCTTTGCATATGTCCTCCTATTTATATTATTATTCACGATGAAGAGTTCCTATCATTATTATACAATTAAAGACCATAAAAAAAACGACCTTCGTCGTTATTTTATCTTAGTCTACTGTAATAACTGCAATCACACCGGGAACATTTTCCAACAGCATGGTTTCAATCCCTTGTTTCAAGGTGACGTCTAACGCCATGCATCCGTCGCATGCTCCAAGCATCTTTACATAAACGATACCGTCTTCAACATTAATCACTTCAATGTCTCCACCGTCTCTTTGTAAGTATGGTCTAACCTTATGAATCAAGTCCAAGACTTGTTGTTTGGTATCAGTCATTTAATTCACCTGTCCTTTGCACATATAAGTATATACTAGATGATGCATTTATTCAAACAATATCACTCTGCGGTCGGTTTCATTCTCTTAAGTACGTAGTGAGGACCGTTGACGTTGCAGGATTCGTTTAAATAATCTGGTATTCTCTTATACCCGTTTGGGCTTTTCGCATCCGAATTGAAACCTTTGATGCGTAAAAGACCTGAAGACATATCACCAACTAAATAAGTGTATCTGTCAAAGGCTACATCGACATAACGTTCATGGAACTTGACGAGATCGAATGCATCCCGGTAGTTCTTAATCATTTCAAATTGTCCAAAATCTGTATCTACAATCATCTTTACACCTTCTTTAGCAAGACGACAGCTTCTGCTGCGATTGCTTTTTTCTCACCGATGGCATCCATCTTCTCATAGGTGGTTGCCTTAACGGCGATTTGATCTTCTAAAATATTTAAGTTCTTGCTGATATTTTGCTTGATTTGAGTAATGTATGGGTTCAATTTGGGAAGTTCCGCATAAACAGTCGAATCTATATTACCAACAATGTAACCCTTTTGTCTAATCATTTCATAAATTTCTTTTAAGATTCTCATGGAATTGATGTCTTTGAACTGTGGATTGGTGTCTGGGTAGTAGGTACCTAGATCACCTAAAGAGAGTGCGCCGAGCATCGCTTCGGCGATTGCGTGCAGCAATACATCCGCATCGCTGTGGCCGAGCAATCCTTTTTCATAAGGGATTTGAATGCCTCCTAGGATTAATGGTCTATTATCTACCAATTGGTGGATATCAAAGCTATGACCGATTCTCATGGGTTCCTCCTTCTCCAAATGCATTTTGACATATTGGAAATCTATAGGATATGTAACTTTCAGGTTGGGGTCTTCGTTATAAACAACGAATACTTTTTCTTCCGGATAAAACGCTTGATACAAGCTGATGTCATCCTCGTAGGTATCTTCATTCCTGATATAGGCATATCTGATTTTCTCAGTGAGGAAGGCTTGGGGTGTTTGGGCTAGGACGTACGCGTCACGCTTTAAAGAAGATAGTTCATTATGCTCAACCCTCTTCAAAGAACTGGTTAACCGCTCAGCAAGGAGTACCGCATCATGGAACTGAAGTGACTTCTCGATTTCTAAAATCGCTTTTTTCGTAATCAAAGGTCTTGCTGCATCGTGGATATAAACATAAGGTGTTTGAACTACTTTCAGTCCGAATTTAACGCTTTCGCTTCTTGTCTTGCCACCAATGACAATGACAACGTTTTCAGGATTTATATAGTTTTGGATTTCATTCAAATCGTTTTTTGATACGACCAAAACAATCTTGAATCCTAACTCCAAAAAGGCCTCCACGCTGTACATGAATAATGGTTTATGGTTAATCAGGTATAATACCTTGGATTGATTCAGTTGTGCCCTGCTGCCTGCGCCAGCAGCTACAATCAATGCAGTATTCATAAATGTCCCTTCATATATCCATCAAGCTTCTGGTCATGGTCATCAAAAGGAATTGTATCTAATTCTTGAAAATCAAAAATGACTCCAATCACCGTTCTTGGACGGTGCTTGGATAAAAATTGATCATAATAACCCTTGCCAAATCCAACACGGTATAAATCCTTGGAGATTGCAAGCGCTGGAGCGAGCATGTAATCGATTTGGTCATCGACTAACTCGCCTTGGGGTGGTTCCATCACGCCAAACTTGCTTTTAACAAACTTGATGTGCGGATCAAACAGATAGAAATGAATGCCATCGGGTTCAACCTTTGGAAACGCGAACCTTTTATGATCCTTCATGAGGGTGAGCAAATTCACTTCATTCCCCATCGGATAATAAATAGCGACCGTTTCTGCACGCTTAAACCGATCATCCGCTAAAATCTCTTGGATGATTGACTTATTCTTTCTGTTCAACTCTTTCTTGGATGATGTGTTTCTTCTTTCTAACATCATCTTCCTGATTTCACTCTTCATCATGAAACGATATCCTTATAGAAACATCCATGTGCATTGAACTGTGGGTTCTCTGCAATCTTCAAGGCTTGAACTGCAGCCTGATATAATTTATGTTCATCGGTAGCATCACTGCCTCCGATCGCAATTCCAGCGAATACATCCAACTCAACCGATAACGATCCATACTGCATCGTCAGATTCAAGAACGTTCTATTGGTTTTAACTCCATTTGCCAGCACATCCATCTTTCTTGGATCTGTAATCGTAATCGCGAATTCAACGCCTGAGACTCTGAAGATATCACCGGATTCACTGACGAATGTTGTTCTAAGTTTCTTGATATATTCAGCCATCAGCATATTTCCAACCTCACGTCCATGCATCTCATTGACCTTCGGCATATTCTTCAATCTTAAAACAACCAGTTCAAAATATCTGTTATCTTTGAATAGCTGATTCATCGAAACCAGCATGTCATTATGATCCTTTAATCGATCAAGCTCATCAATGTTGCTGGCGAGATAATGCTTCGTTTTCATCGGGTTCAATGTTCCCATGATGATGGCGCTGTTCTGATCTTCAAAAAGTCTCTTTCCCTTTTCTTTGAACCAGACATACCTGCCATTGACAAGAACTCTATATGACGTTGAGTATTGTTTCTTATTGATGGTTAAATCGCCTAACATAGCCAAATACTTCTTTAAGTCTTCAGCCTCAATCAAGCGTCTGAAGTCCGTTAAGTCCAGCGTATTTCCTGGCAATTTCATCATGGCTACAAGCTGGTCGCTCGCCCAGATGGTGCGTTCATCCAAGTCGATATAAAACAACCCTTCATCTGATATTTCAAGAGTCGCGATAAATTTATGTCTGATACTTTCAAGCTCGCCAGTACGTTCATTAAGTTCTTTTTCCACTGCAAGCAAATCAAAATCGGTCTTCTTTTCACCAACACAGATTCTACCCTTATATTTGCCTAACGCATAAACCGGCTGCATCACCATATGGAGGATGACTGGATTTCCGTCATAATTTAAAAGTGTCAATTCTTCAATTTCGCTATCTCCTTGTTTCGCTCTTTCCTTATACTGGAGATAATAGCTTTCCAAGGATCTGTTATTAATGTCTTGTCCGTTCAGCTTCGTGAATCTGACAGATTTGTTCAACACATTAAAGAATTTCTTGCCGATAATATCTTCTTTCTCCAAATTGAGTTCATGAAGCAGACTGACAGAAATATCTTTGACGCGTTCCTTTGCATCAACGACATAATATGCATTCCATCTGCTATTTTTAATCGACTTGACAAACAGCTGGTAATGATTGGCTTTGAGGGTTGCTGTTTTAAAGGATAAATAGAGAATCAGCATGAATAGCGCATAAACAAAGAAATTGAATCCGATATAGATATTTTCATATAATGCGTTGCCGACAATCACGGATTGATAAATAACAAAAACCATCACGGCGATGGTAATGTTAAAGAAAGCGATGACGAGTCGGTTTTTAAGAACTTTTTCACTTTGAATGCTCTGAATAATCACCAAAAAAAGTGTAAATACGGTAATGATCAGAGGGTAAATCGGATGTTGGAGCATAAAATCACCACGCTAGATTAGGAATGATATACATTAAAATGAGAATAATCAATGTAAAAGCAAATGCGACAACATAAGCGACCCACTTGTTTTTACTGAAGTATAAAGAGGTTTTTTCTGCAAACTTCCTGTTTGCCAAATAATTGAGAGGTTCGATAATCAGTTTGAGTATTTTTTTGATCATATCTATATCCTCACTTCATGAACATGTTGACGTATTCCATCAACTTGTCGCGGTCATTAATCTTCAGCATGATGCCCTCAACACAAATGGATACATGTCCGGTTTCTTCTGAAACCAGAATAGTCAAACTATCTGTAATTTCACTGATACCCAATCCTGCTCTATGTCTTGAACCCATCGTCTTATCGAAATTTTGATTATCCGATAATATGAAATATGCTCCGGCACAAAGGATTAAGTCGCCTCTGATGATGACTGCACCATCATGAAGGGGCGTATTGGGTGTAAAAATATTGATGAGTACTTCCTTGGATACTTCGCAATTCATCGTAATGGCGCGGTCTGCAAATTGATCCAGCGTATTATGCTTTTCAATCGTCATCAATGCACCGATGCTTTGGGAAGAAAGATACATTGCTGCGTCCACGATATTTTGTTTCGTCTTTTCACTGCCCATGACCAGGTTTTCATTTCTGTTATCTGCTTTCCAGACAACTTCTAGAGATCTTCTGATATCTGGAGCCATGATGACGATCATCAAGACTGGCATCCATTCTGATAAATAAGATAGGATTGGTGCGCTAATGAGCAAGTCAAGGATGTTGGAGATATAAGCTAAAAGATATACAAAGATAAAAGAGACTGCAATACTGAGCATTCTTTTGTTGCTGACTAAGAATTTAACTAGAAAAAAGACTAGGACCCAAACAAAATATGCATCCACTGCAATCTTCCAAATTGGGATATCGAATAACATATAGAGCACGCTCCTTTTTAACTAACACTATTATATCATAAAATAGAATGGCATATAAAGATATAAAGACCGCTTTTCTCCCCTATAAAAATGGATCCCTTTTAAAAAGGGGATTCTTCGCTATCCCTGTTTAGATGTTGCGTTTTATATAGGAATAAGACTATAATAGTTATGTCTATGCTCACTCATGAATGAGCAGACAAAATTAAATTGGAGGTTATGAGCGTGTCCACAAAAGAAACTACTCTTTCTACATCAGTCGTTCATTAATCCTTGGGTTATTTCATGTTTCAATCTATTTTTAAAAAGATACGTTGAATATAAAAAATCCTTGGGTTAACTTGCAGAGGTCTTAATAGACATCCAGAAAGCATGAATTCATCATGCATGCAAAGTCATTATGTAAAGCATAATACTTCTATCACAAAGATAGAGAAACTTGAGGTAATTATATGGATCAGGCATTACTCGTCGGTCTCAGTTATAAAGAGACTACAGAAGAAACAATGGCATCATTAAACGAGCTGGAGCATCTAGCTTCGGCAATCGGTATTAAAACAAAGGATAAATTAATCCAAAACGCAAAAACAGTCAATCCAAAATACTATGTAGGTTCAGGCAAGGTTGAAGAAATCAAAACCATCATTCAAGTCCTCGATATCGATGTCGTTATTTTTGATACGACTTTATCCCCTGCCCAACTCAAACATCTTGAAGCAGATTTGGAAACCCAGGTCATCGACCGCAGCTTCCTCATTTTATCCATCTTCTCCGAAAGAGCTCACAGCAAGGAAGCTGTACTTGAAGTTCAGCTAGCTCAAAAGATGTACATGCTCCCAAGATTGATCGGACTTGGAAACACGCTATCTAGACAAGGTGGCGGAGGATATAACGCCAAGGGTGCCGGTGAAACCAAGTTAGAACTAGACAGAAGAAAAATCATGAACGAAATCGGCAATATCAAGGCTGAACTCGAAAAGATAAAAGCTGAAAAAGAAGTTTCCAGAAAACAAAGAATTAAAAACCGGATTCCCGTTGTCGCTTTAGTTGGCTACACCAATGCTGGAAAGTCTTCTATCATGAATAGCTTATCGAGTTATTTACATCACGATTCAGATCCGGTCCTCGAAAAGGACATGCTATTCGCTACCCTGGACACAAAGGCTAAAAAGCTTCAAAAAGAAAACTACCC
>DOYO01000151.1:0-4703 GCA_003518475.1 Acholeplasmataceae bacterium | reverse complement strand
CTTACAAAGAAGGAAATCGCATTATCAAAACCTAAACTGGATGAGGATTATATTTTCGTTTCGAATCGAACAAAAGAAAATATTGATCATCTCGTGGACGCAATTTACGGTCACCTTTATAAGACCAACCGTATTCATTCGTTAAAGATTCCATTCGATCAAGGTCAGTTGTATTCTAGATTGAAAGAAAATAATACCATTTTGGAAACCAGATACGACAATGACGGAACATTCGTCAGAGCGATTCTTACTCCTGAACAAGCGAGTTTCTATAAAGAATATATGGTTACAGGAACGAATACGGATAGTAACAATAAAATTGCATAAATCATTTAAGTAAAAATAAAATAACGGCATTTTTTAGCCGTTATTTTTTTGTTTGTTCATTTTTATATTAGCAATAATCTTTGAATTGGTGGAATAAACCCTCTCCTTATTCTACGATAATCGAATATCGTAGAATAAGGAACGTGTTTTTAACATGTTTTGAGAAAATGTCCAGCTATGTGTTGATGAATTGGTTAATTTTGATTGAGAACTCTTTTGAATCCAAAATCAATGAGAAACGATCTGCTTCAATGAATTCCAATCTGGGAGATGTCAATAAATCTGCTAAGGTTTCAATCAACTCAGCACCTCCAAAAGGATCATCGTCATTGCTATATAAAACCATAACCTTATTTGCCAAGTATTTAAAGTCTTTTGGTTCAAATAAGGAATGCGTTAAAAAGTCCTTGATTAAACCCATCTGAATTTTTTCATCTTCTTCTTTGTAGAGCGCGATGATATGTTCAAATAAATCCACTGTTTCCTCATCTTGGATAACATCCTTGATTTGATCCAATAAAGCTGATTTAATCGTTTCTAAAGGCATCATCTTTCTCAGTTCAGCAAGTTGTTCTATCGCTTCTAGGACATGTGCGATGACTTCTGATGATGATGGATTCATATGTTTTGTTTTCGTCAGCGTATTGTATAAAATTACCTTATTTACAAGATTGGGATGATGCTTGGCGATTGCCTGAGCGACACCTCCGCCATGGCTCGCTCCCAATATATTGAGCTGATCTATTTTTAAATGAGGGATGAGCAAGGATATCATCTTAATCAATTCTTTAACCGTCTTGATTGTCTTCGGATATTCAACAGTCAACACTCTATTTGTTTTTTCTAGTTCTAACAAGATTTTAAAATAAGCTTCTGTTGGAAACATGCTGCTGCCTAATAATACTAAGATAACTTGTTCCCCATTCCCAAAAAACCGGTACTTGATGGACTCGGTTTGATGATTGAAGATCAGCACTTCATGATCATGGATGAACTTTTGGTATTCCTCGTATAATCTCATACACCCTCTACAAATGTTGTTTAATATCTTTTAGTACGGTTAACTCTCTTTGAATCCAAGTCGCAATCTCATGATGCTTTTCAGCAGCAATGATATTTTGTTCAATCGCTTCATCAATTGAAACAACGCACAAATGATATCCATAATCCTTTTCATAAGAATCATAATTTGTTTCTTCGATATGATCCATGACATCACAAAGATAATATCTCGATTCCATGATGAAACGCTGTGAGGGATTGAAAACCGATCTTCTTTTTTCCTCTGTATAGCCATACGCTTGAACAGATGCTGGAATGACTGTCATCCCGGTTTCTTCCTTCGTTTCTCTTTCTAGTGTTTCAAGATCTGATTCGCCATCATCTTTTCCACCGCCAGGAAACTTGTACTCTCCGAACTTCTCACTTTTCACCATGACAAGCTTTCCATCTTTAAAGATGATGGCTCTAACAGCTGTTCTAGAAAAAGTTGATGTGCAGTCTGCGTCATTATTTAAATTAAAATCTTCTATCAGTCTCATCTTGTTGTCTCCTCTACCCCGTTCATTAATCATACAATCGATTTTATTCCTATTACAACCTAAATCCATAGTATCATAAAATGAACAAAATCAAAAAGACCAGATGAAAATTACATTTGTCTTGTCATTATCTTGCTTAAGCAAACAGAAAATAAATAATCAATTTCAAATATTTTTCAAAAAAGTATTGACATACGTTATCACCAGTGGTAACATTATCACATAAGATAACGTTGAAGGGAGAACAATAATGAAAAGCGACATCATCAAAATCATGATGAATCCGATTCGAATTAAAATTCTACAGGAATTGGGGTTAAAAGAAAAAGCGACAACTAAAGAAATCCAAAGTGCATGCGGAGATATTGCTCAAGCCACACTCTACAGGCATCTTAATGAATTACTCAAGAATGATATCATCCAGGTGATTGATGAGAACATCATCAATGGAATCATAGAAAAGGTCTACACGATCAATCTCAATCCGACACTTGAAATCGCTAAAGACCCCTCAAAGCTGAGTAAAGGTGAATACTTGGATATCTTCAATCAATTTATAATCAGCATACTTACAGATTTCAAATCATACATCTCTCACGAGGGCGCCATTGCCAAAATAACAACATCTTTAGGTTTTTCAAGCAATACAATCTTTTTAACTGATGACGAGTTAAAAGAAATGACATCTGAATTCAGAGCCAGCATCAATAAGCGCTTGAGAAATGAACCCACTACGGAAAGAAAACTAAGAAAAGTATCATCCATTATTACAACCACACTATAAAAATTCAAATAAAAAAAGAAAGAGGTATTCAATATGTTAACAGATCTTTTGAAAGTCATATGGCCATTGCTCGTCCTTCAGTTTGTTATGCAAGTCATCGCTCTTGTCAATTTGTACAAGAGAGAAAAGGTTAGATTCGATAATAAGTGGATATGGGTAGCTATCATTATTCTTTTCAATATTCTAGGCCCGATTTTATATTTCGCTTTTAGAGGTCCAGAAGATGGAAATAGCAGTCAAGATTAGCGGGCTTGTTAAGGATTACAATGGACTTCATGCTGTTGATCATCTTGATTTATCGGTACCTAAAGGATCTATCTATGGCTTTCTAGGACCGAATGGAGCAGGAAAAACAACAACACTCAAAATGATTGTCGGAATGACTGAACCTACTTCCGGCGAAATTGAGATTATGGGGAAAAAGGTTACATTCGGATCAAGTTATGGAAGAGACATCATTGGTTATTTGCCAGATGTTCCTGGATTTTATGATTGGATGACTGCCAAAGAATTTTTAATCTTTTCAGGTGAATTGTTCAGCATTCCCAAAAAGACACTGAACGATCGCGTCAAAGAACTTCTATCCTTAGTGGATTTAACCAAACATAAAAATAAGAAAATAGGTACGTACTCACGCGGTATGAAGCAACGGTTGGGTATTGCCCAAGCGTTGGTAAACAATCCACAAATTGTTTTATTGGATGAACCTGTTTCAGCTCTTGATCCCATCGGTCGAAAGGAAGTCATGGATATCATCTTTTCCTTAGCTGGAAAAGTCACTGTATTCTTTTCAACACATATACTTTCTGATGTGGAAAGAATTTGCGACAGGGTCGTTATCATCAATGAAGGGAAGAAAGTCCTCGAAGACTCTATGGATAACATCCGTCAAGTGCCTGATATCCGGGAATTGGAAATCGAGCTTGAAAATGAGAAGGATTCGGAGTACATTCTCGCTCTACAAAAAGATCCTTCCATCGAAAGCATCTTTGTAGATCACGCAAAAGTGATCATCAAGACGCGTGATTTAGATCATGCACGAAATGAGTTGAACGAGGTTATCTATACCAAGCAAATCCTTGTAAAAAAAATGTTCGTGAAAGAAATCTCGTTGGAAGATATATTCATGAAGGCGGTAAATCATCATGCCTAATTTAAATTTCTTAAAGAAAGAACTCAAAGAATTCACAAAAACACCAAAAGGGCTGATCTTACTTTCATTATTTATCTTCTTTGCAATCGCAAGCCCTATTCTAGCTAAGTACATGAATGAAATATTGCTTGCGATTGCATCTGATCTTCCAATTGTTTTACCGGAACCCCAGTTAAAGGATGCATGGCTTCAATTCTTTAAAAACATGTCTACCATTTTCATTGTATATTTGATTATCATGACTGGTGTGATATCACAAGAAAAAAACAAGGGATCCATTATTCTTGTATTAACAAAAAAAGTTACCCGATTTAACTTCATGATCAGTAAATTTGTTGCTGGGATTATAGTCTTCACTGTGTTACATATGGTTTCCATCCTGATTAGTGGATGGTACACAAATTACTTGTTTGGTGCGTTTTTCTATGAAGGATTACCAATTTCACTCTTCATTTTTTGGTTGATGGGAATATTTTTCACAGCGTTGGGAGTATTCATGAGCGTGATTGGTAAAACACCGACATCATCAGCGCTGCTTGGGTTTTTTGGGTTCGCTATCCTGCAGATTTTAAGTATTTCCTCCAGGATTGCATTATTCAATCCAGCTGGAGCGCCTTCCATCGTTAATGGTATTCTAGCGGGCTCGATAGATCTGGGAGATTTGTGGATTCAAGTTACTTCTACTTTATTAGGAACAATCATCTTGTTCATATTGGGATATTTCATCTTTAGGAGACAAGAAATCTAGGTAATAAGAAATGAAAAAAGATAAAAATAATATACTCATCTATGTTGTAGTGACTTACTTGTTGTTTTGGTTTATGGTTTTAGGAGTGTGCGGAGTCGCGGTATTTGTCTTCGATGCTCCACAAAGCGTCATGAAGTGGTTGATCGCATT
>DOYO01000107.1 GCA_003518475.1 Acholeplasmataceae bacterium | reverse complement strand
TGATGTGTTCATTCATGTTTTATCACCATATTCATTATATCATAACGCTATCTATCTCTTTAATCATCTTTCAACCTTTTAGAAAACAAAAAAAGTGCCGAAGCACTTTTCGTTTTTTTGCTTATTTTAGTTTGACAACTTCTCTTGCAATCATGACTTCTTCATTGGTTGGAATGATAAATGCCTTGACCAAGGAGTCTTTGGTTGAAATCATCCGTTCGCCGCGCTTTTCATTTTCAACTGGATCAACGGTAACACCTAAAACCTTGACAGCCTCTAAAACGTCTCTTCTAATTTCTGATGCGTTTTCTCCGATGCCTGCTGTGAAGCAGATGGCATCAAGACCGCCCATATAAACATAGTAAGATCCGATATAGTCTGCGATGCGCTTGACTTGAATCTTATGCGCCAACGTTGCACGGTGGTCGCCTCTATTCATACCATCAATGATATCTCTTGAGTCATTGGAGATACCGGAAACGCCCAGGTATCCTGACTTTTTGTTTAATTCGTCTAATACTTCACCATAAGTCTTGTTTTCCTTTGCAGCAATCAGCATCAATACTGCTGGATCGATGTTACCGGATCGGGTGCCCATTGGAATCCCTTCAAGAGGAGTGAGCCCCATGGAAGTATCTACTGATTTGCCATCTTTAATTGCGCATAAGGATGCGCCATTTCCAAGATGGGCAACAATGATCTTCGCATGTGGATTATTTAAAATCTTTGCTGCTCTTTCAGATACATATTGATGAGATGTCCCATGGAATCCATACTTTCTGACGCCATACTTCTTATACCATTCATAAGGGGATGCATACATGAATGCATCTTCTGACATGGTTTGATGGAATGTCGTATCAAACACTGCGACCTGGATGACATTAGGAAGTGCTTTTCTGAATGCTTCAATACCAGTGATATTTGCTGGATTATGAAGAGGAGCCAAATCGTTTAAGCTTCTAATCTGTTCAACGACTTCATCGGTGATGATTGCTGATTCCTTGAATAATTCACCGCCTTGAACGACACGGTGGCCAACGCCAACAATTTCACTCAAGCTATCAATCGCTTTATACTTGATTAATGCATCTACAACAAGGCTAACTGCATCCTTATGATTCAAAATAGGTTGAGTCATGGTAATCTTTTCACCATTCACCTTAAGGATGAATGCTGCATAATCACTGCCGATTCTTTCAACGATGCCTGAGGTGATGACTGTTTCTTGAGGCATGGTCAGAAGCTGGAATTTTAAAGAACTGCTGCCAGCATTTACTGCTAAAATTTTCATATTTGTATTTTCTCCTTATCATTACATACTAATCATAACCTATTTTAAATCATATTTCAAGTATATGAACAAATATTCATGTTAATAAAGATATGCATAGATGGCGATGAACTGCAAAATCGTGCCGATCATCGTAAAAATGTGCCAAACGAAGTGGAAATACTTGATTTTCGGAAAAACGTAGAAGGCTACACCAATGGTATATGCAAATCCGCCTGCGAAGACCAAAAAGAATGCTCTGGGATCAAATGCGAAGAGCTGTTGGATGAAGACGACTGCACTCCAACCCATCGCTAAATATAGAAATAGATGAAGCTTGGCATACTTCTTGATCCAAATAGATTTAAAGATGACGCCGATACCGATCAAAATCCATTGGATGATGAAAAGCATTGGTCCGGTGCTCAGTCCCTCAATCCCGAACATCGGTTCTTGAAGAGCAGGCAATAAGAGCAATGGGGGAGCGAATGTCCCACCGATCAAGATATAGATGGAAAGATGATCGAATCTTTGAAATACATTTTTAGCGGTAGGATGAAATAAAGCGTGATATAAAGTCGACATCGTATAGAGATTGATGATTCCGAAACCAAAGATGATTGCTGCTGTAACTTCTATGGTCGTGTCGCTCTTTATTAATAACAAAATAAGTGCGACAACACCGAAGATCGCCATCAGGCCATGCGAGATGGCGTTGGCGATTTCTTCGCCAACGGTTTGTATGTTCGTTTCTTTCATGATTTATCCTCTTTTTCTACAAATTGGTCTAAGAAATCCTTGCCTTTATGTGTTTCAGGCTCTGTTTGAATCAAATCAAAATAATCAAACTGTCTTAAAGCTTCATAAGCGACAATCGCCACAGCATTGGAAAGGTTTAAAGACCTGACTTTGTCTGTGGTCGGTATGCGGTAACAGTTTTCTAAATGCTTGGCTAATAATTTACGGTCAACACCTGTGGATTCCTTGCCGAAAATCAAATACATCGGTTCTTTAATTTCCTTATAGTTAATATCTGCATAATTCTTTTTGCCGTATCTTGTTAAGAATAGATACGTTCCAGGATTTTTACCTGCAAAATCATCAAAGTTCTTATAAAGCACATAATCCAAGTGCTCATAATAATCCAAAGCACTTCTTCTGAGCCTTGCTTCATCGATTTTGAATCCCAGGGGTTCGATTAAGTGCAATTTCGCACCGATGGCTACACAGGTGCGCATGATATTTCCGGTATTTTGAGGAATTTCGGGTTCATATAAGACGATATGAAACATTATAATCTCACCTGCACTTCATAGTTGATGCTCTTTTTCAGATAGTGACCATAGAATAGGATCACGAAGTTACTGATGATCATTGCGTAAAAGAAACCGGAGTAGTCATCAGCTGGAAGGAAATACATGAAGATGAATACCATTGGGATACGCATTCCCCAGAGTCTTGCTGATGCCATGCGAAGTGTATAGTTGGAATGTCCTGATCCGTTAAATAACCCGATATAGCTCTGAAATAGCGCCATGAAGGGTTGTGTGAGGAGTAGCCAGAAAGTATATCTTCCTGCGATGTGATATGCTTCCGAGGTGTTGCTATCCAAGATGAGTTCAATGAATGAAAATCTTAGAGGAATGATGATCGCGATACCAACTAACATTAAAACAAAGGAAAGATTCCTTGCGACCTTATAACTATCTTTCGCCCGTTGAGGCTGGTTATGTCCGATATTCAAGCCGACGTAGGCGGCTAGAATCGTTGATATCGCAACCACTGGATTAAGTAGCAAGGATGATATTCTGTTCCCGACAGAAAATCCTGCAGAAACATTATCTCCATACCTTAAAACGATACTTTGCAAGATAACGAAACCAAGTGAACTCACCGCTTGGCCGATCGATGCCGGAATGGCGAACCTTGACATATCCTTCACGGTATCCAAATCCAAATACATTTCTTTAACGTTAATCTTGATATGCTTTTTGCTAAAGAACAAATCATAAATGACAAATGGCATTGCTGAGCCCTGAGCGATCAATGTCGCATAAGCTGCGCCAGCAATCCCCATATTCATCTTCGATACGAAGAGCCAGGTCAAGACGATATTGACGAATATTCCGCCAACGTTTAAAATGACCGGATACAATGTTTCACCAGTTGCCTGCCTCACCGCTTGATAAACAACAAAGATGAAGACGAAAACAAATTCCATGCTTCGGATTCTGAAATAAATGCCTGCAAACTCCAAGGCTTCTCCTCTCGCACCCATCAGATAAGCGAATATGTTGAATCCGATAATTTTGTCCGATGTGAACATGAAGATGCCAGTGACGACTAAACCGAAGATGATGGCGAGCGCCATCAGCTTGGATGCATATCTGCTCGCGAGATCTCTCCTGTTTGCGCCGACATACTGTGAAACCATTGAAACCGTCGCAATCCCGAGCCCGGCGGCTAACGCTAAGAAGAGATTGAAAACAGGCCAATGGATATTCAAGGCTGCAAGCGCAGCGTCTAGTGTCGATTGGTTTGGAACAGGCATGCGGGCGATGAAAATAGCATCCACCATGTCATGAAGAGACTTCAATAAATTATTCAAAAAAACTGGTATTGCCATAATGACAATACCTTTAAGTATCGATGGATGATGGAGAATGCGTTCTAAATTTTCTTTTTTGATGATGCGCGCCATCGATCAAATCCTCTATTTCTTATATTTTTTAATCAGTTCTTGTTTCAAGTCCCATAAAGTCTGAGATAAATCCACATAGTATTCATGCGGTTTTTCCAATCTCGTGACTTCATCCCAAAGCTTGGTATGTTCTTCTTTGGCGAATGCTCTGATTTCATTCAATCTTGGGAGCTCATAAACGAGCTTGCCCTTGATGAAGATTGGAATGAGTAAAGGTACAACTTTGAAGTTTTCAATCACTTTATCCTTCCATGGGAAGTTTGGATCGAATAGATGATAAGGTTCATCGGGATTGATCTTTTCATCATGAAGCGTGATGACATCCGCTTCTGCTTTTCCGCTTTCATCATAGAAACGATAAACCTGTTTAAATCCAGGAATCGTTGTTTTTTGGATATTGTCGCTGATTTTAATCTTGGGGACCAGTTCTCCATTCACTTCAATGGCAGAAAGCTTAAAAACACCACCAAAAACAGCTTCTGATCTTGCAGTAATCAGGCGTTCACCGACGCCGAAGGTGTCGATTTGAGCGCCTTGATGGATTAACTCCTTAATCAGATATTCATCAAGTGAATTGGATACGGTAATCTTCGTATCTTTCAATCCTGCTTGATCGAGCATCTTTCTCGCTTCTTTTGTCAGATAGGTCAAGTCACCGCTATCCAAACGGATGCCCTTCAATCTGAATCCCTTGGGTTCGAGGATTTCTTTATGGATCTTAATTGCATTTGGAATGCCTTGTTTCAGGGTATTATAGGTATCTACTAAAAGTAATGTATTATCAGGATATGTATTGGCATAGGCGGTAAAGGCTTCATATTCGGAACCATAGCTTTGAACATAGCTATGCGCCATCGTACCTAAAGCAGGAATCTGAAACTTATAATCTACATAGGTATTGGATGATCCTAAAACTCCGCTGATGTATGCTGCTCTCGCACCATAAATCGATGCATCATAGCCATGCGCACGTCTAGCGCCGAATTCAAGCACGTTCCTGCCTTCTGCGGCATAAACAATCCTAGCTGCCTTAGTGGCAATCAAGCTTTGATGGTTGATTGTCAATAAAACATAGGTTTCAATCAACTGGCAATCCAATAAAGGACCCTTGACAATCATAATTGGCTCATGTGGAAATATCGGTGTGCCTTCCTTCATGGAATACACATCGCAAGAAAATTTAAAGTGCTTCAAATAATAGAGGAAATCCTCATTAAATACCTTCTTGCTTCTTAAGAAATTAATTTCTTCATCATTGAATTCAAGATGCTTGATATACTCGACAACCTGCTCCAGGCCTGCGAAAACCGCATATCCTCCATCATCAGGAATCGATCTGAAAAAGACATCAAATACTGCAATCTGGTTATGCTTGTTATCTCTGAAATAGCCGTTGGCCATCGTCAATTCATAAAAGTCCATCAGAAGTGTTAATTTGCGTTCGTTCAAGTTATGTTCCTCCTTAAGTTGATACTCCTTATTTTATCACTTTTAACGCTTTTTTGGTATAATAAAGTCATACAATTTATGAGGTAACTGCATGATTTTATTACTGTCTCCATCAAAAACTTTTGTCAGATCTGAAGAATTTCATGAAGAATGTCCATATTTCATGAATCAGAGCATCGGCTTGATTAGAAAGCTTAAGGTTTTTACTGCGGAAGAAATCCAAAAGAAAATGAACATATCTGCAGATCTCGCACAAGATGTGGTTCAATATCATCAAGAGTTCGGTAAAAAGAAGTCGTGTGCGATTTATAGCTATGCAGGTTATGCCTACAAGGCCTTCGATGCATTATCTCTCAATCAAGAAGATTTGAACTATTTGAGATTCCATCTCTATATCATTTCCGGATTATATGGTCTTGTTCGTCCTTTCGATGGCATCTCATTCTACAGATTGGAAATGCAGGAAACGATTGTTGGGAATCTCTATCATTTCTGGGGAAAGAAAATCAATCACTACCTGCATCACCAGCATAAGCATGATATTTTGATCAATCTGGCTTCCAAGGAATACAGTAAAGTCTTAGATGATTCGCGCCAAATGATTACAATTTCTTTTTATCAAAAATCATTAGAAGGACTTAAGCAAATCAGCATGTACGTCAAGAGAGCGCGCGGCTTAATGGCGCGCGCAATCATTAAATCCAGGATCGAGGATCCCAGTCTGATTAAAGAGATATCCTTTGAAGGGTATCATTATCATTCTTCCTTATCCAGCGAAAAGGAATTTGTTTTCATCAAAGAGGTTTAACATGAAAAGACTCATTCGAATGGTTTTAAGCAGAACAACATTTGTTCTTCTGCTCTTGCTCGCTCAAATCATCCTTTTTCTTTTTTTAATCGATTATGTCTCTCAGTATCGATACATCAGCACTGGTTTTTACGTCATCAGCGTCTTGATTGTCACCTATTTGATCACCCGTGAAGAAAACCCGATTTACAAGCTGAGCTGGATCATACCCATTTTAATCTTCCCTCTTTTTGGCGGTCTCTTCTATCTTTTGTATCGTCAAAGAAATGTCAGCAGCAAGGTACAAACCATCCATGATGAAATTAATCAGAGCCGTGAGGACTATATAAAGCCTTATAAGACAACCAGCCATTCCAAGGAATCTGTTTATTTGAACAGACAGGCATGGCCAACCTATCAGCATACCAAAACAGACTTTTTAGAATCAGGCGAAGCACTTTTTGAAGCGTTGTTGCGTGATTTGAAAGAAGCGAAAAGCTATATTTTCATGGAGTTCTTCATCATCAACAAGGGTGTCATGTGGACTCAGATTTTAGATATTCTGAAAATGAAAGTTAAAGAAGGCGTCGAAGTCAAGGTCCTCTATGATGATTTTGGAAGTTCGACACTTCCATATCAATATAAAAAGAAATTGAGAAGCTACGGCTTGGAAGCATATAGCTTCAATCCNNTTGAATTTCGCAATGAACTACCGGGATCACAGAAAGATTGTTGTTATAGACGGAAACGTGGGATATACGGGTGGTATCAACATCGGTGATGAATATATCAATAAGGTTTCCCCATTCGGACACTGGCAGGATGCCGGTATCAGATTAGAGGGGAGAGCGGTATGGTCTCTTCTACTTGGATTTCTAGAAAACTGGAGATTCACCAGCAGAAAAGAAATTGATTATGCATCCTATAAAGGAACGACTGACATAGACGAAAACGATGGCTTTGTCACTCCATTTTCCGATACACCGCTTGATAAGGAACTATCTACAAAAAATATNNTCTGCAAAATCATCGATTTGCATCACTTCACCTTATCTAATCATTGATAATGAACTGACTACAGCGCTCAAGTTCGCTGCCAAGTCAGGTATTGATATCAGAATCATCATTCCTTATATCGCAGATAAGAAAATCATTTTCATGGTCACTGAATCCTATGTTCCAGAACTCATGGAAGCTGGTGT
>DOYO01000051.1:9920-16303 GCA_003518475.1 Acholeplasmataceae bacterium | reverse complement strand
GCATCTGCTCCACCCAAGTCTGAAACAAAGACTGGTTTTTCTTCCTTTGTATATCCGATCAATATTCTGTTAATTCTACTCTTAAGGTCTGTTAAATCGCTTGATAAAGCGAGGATTGCCATGATNNCTTCCAAGTCACTGTTTCAATACCAAGTTCATTTCCTTGAAAGATATGATTATCGATTAATGCAGCTAAAAGATTGTTTGCTGATGTGATGGCGTGAAGATCACCTGTAAAATGAAGGTTGATGTCATCCGATGGAACGACACTTGCTTTTCCTCCGCCGGTAGCCCCGCCCTTCAAACCGAAAACAGGTCCCAAGCTTGGTTCCCTCAAGGCTAAAACCGGATGCTTGCCGATATATTTCAATCCCTGGGTCAATCCGATAGAAACAGTAGTCTTTCCTTCACCTGCCGGTGTAGGATTGATTGCAGTGACTAAAATCAATTTTCCGTTTGGTTTGTCTTCCAATCTCTTTAAAACTTTTAAATCAATCTTGGCTTTGTCAAAGCCGTAAGGAATGCATTCTGCCTCTGCAACTCCCATTTTTTGACACAAAGAAGTAATTTTTTCCATTGTTTTNNCAGAAAAGGTAACCGTTTTTGAGAATGCGCTCAGCGCGTTCAATCATCATTTGATCTGGTTCTTTAATTTCTGGTATCGGATAAACCAATCCCATTTGTTTCCATTTCTGAATTCCCTTCGTGTGATAGGGAAGAACTTCGATCCCGACAATGTTGGTTAACGTGTCTAAAAAGGATCTTAGTTTCGTTAAGTCTTCTTCTGAATCACTGATGGTCGGTACCAAAACATGTCTAATAATTACTTTTGTTCTCAATTCATCAAGATATCTTGCAAACTCTAAAACCTGAGCATTGGTACTGCCTGTCAATTTTTGGTGTTTGATCGGGTCAATGTGTTTAACATCTAAAAGCACGATGTCTGTATAGTTCATCAGCTCTTTGAACTGATCCTGTTGTTTGGGATTGAAGCATGCCGCTGATGTATCCAAACAGGTATGGATACCCATCTCTTTGGCTTTTTTGAATAGTGAAACCAAAAATGGAAGTTGAAGCAGCGGCTCTCCGCCACTTACCGTCAGTCCGCCTTTTTTATAGAAGTGCGCATATTTTTTGTAGTCCAAAAGAATTTCAGAAACAGTCATCAACTTATTGTTACTTGTGCTCCAGGTATCTCGATTATGACAATATTGACACTGGAAGGGGCACCCCTGTAAAAAGAGTACATAACGTATTCCCGGACCATCAAATGCACCTAAGGTCTCAATCGAGTGTACGTTTGCGTATAATTCTTTAGAAGGATTCATGGAATGTTCTTGAAATGACTTCCTTTTTCTGTTCGTCAGTCAGATTGGAGAAGTTAACTGCATAGCCCGAAACACGAATGGTCAGGTTTGGATATTTTTCGGGATTCTTATAGGCTTCAATCAGCATGTCTCTGGTAAAGATATTGACATTCAGGTGATAACCGCCGCTGATGAAATAACCGTCAAGGATGGTAACTAGGTTTTCAACTTTGATGTCTCCTTCATAGGTGAATCCATCTGCGGATTCGATTCCGCTCCCCTTGCCTAATGCCTGTGGAACAAGCGTGAAGGTATTTGAAATGCCATCCTGGCAACTTTCACAAGGAATCTTGGAAACTGATAACAAGGACTTCAGGGCACCTGATCGATCTCTTCCGTGCATTGGGTTGGCACCTGGTGCGAAGGCTTCCCCCTTCTTTCTTCCATCAGGAGTATTTCCTGTTTTTTTACCGTAAACCACATTGGATGTAATGGTTAACACGCTCATTGTGGGTACAGATTCTCTATAGGTATATTGTTTTTTGATTTTTGACATGAATAGCTCAACGATTTGAACTGCAAGATGATCGACCCTGTCATCGTTATTGCCATAGAATGGGAATTCTCCCTCCGTGTCAAAATCAATAATCAATCCTTGTTCATTATAAACAGGTTTGACTTTTGCATATTTGATGGCTGACAAAGAATCGGCAACTACAGATAAACCAGCGATTCCTGTTGCGAAGTTACGAACAACCTCAGCATCGTGAAGCGCCATCTGTAATCTTTCATAGGCATACTTGTCGTGCATATAATGAATGATG
Source organism: Acholeplasmataceae bacterium (assembly GCA_003518475.1). Classification (GTDB taxonomy): domain Bacteria; phylum Bacillota_I; class Bacilli_A; order Acholeplasmatales; family Acholeplasmataceae; genus Peloplasma. The sequence goes on along the minus strand of DOYO01000051.1, from coordinate 14,172 downwards.
TTGAGTGCGCTGACATATGTCTTAGCAAGCCATTCCATCATTAAATCAAATCTTTCCATGACGATATCATAATCTAAATAATCCGCTTGGATCACATCGCTCATGGGTCCGATTTGTTCTCCGGATAGCTCATCTCTTCCGCCGTTGATCGCATAAAGCAATGCTTTTGCAAGATTGGCGCGCGCGCCGAAAAATTGCATTTCTTTACCCAATGTCATTGGGGATACACAACAAGCTATACCATAATCATCTCCATGATTCGGTCTCATCTGTTGATCATTTTCATATTGTATTGCAGAGGTGTCGATGGACACCTTCGCACAAAAATTCTTAAAGTTTTGTGGTAAATCCTCACTCCATAAAACCGTTAAATTAGGTTCTGCTGAGGTTCCTAAATTATATAGCGTTTGAAGATAGCGATATGAGTTCTTTGTCACCCATGATCTTCCATCCTGATTCATTCCGCCTAAGCATTCAGTCACCCAGGTTGGGTCTCCAGTAAAGAGTTCGTTGTATTCTGGAGTTCTCGCGAAACGCACCATTCTGAGTTTCATAATAAAATGGTCAATCAATTCTTGAGCTTCTTTTTCTGTCAAAACACCTGATTGGATATCCTTTTCAATATAAATATCTAAGAATGTTGCTGTTCTGCCTAAACTCATCGCAGCTCCATTTTGTTCCTTAACGGCAGCAAGATAAGCGAAATATACCCATTGAACCGCTTCTGTCGCATTTTGGGCTGGACGGCTTAAATCAAATCCATAGGAAGCACCCATTTGTTTAAGTAAGTCTAAAGCCTTGATTTGTTCCTGAATTTCTTCTCTCAATCTGATATTTCTTTCATTCATCGGAAAACTATATTTTGTCTTTTCTATTTTCTTTTGGGCAATTAAAAAATCTGTCCCATAAAGTGCAACACGACGATAGTCACCAATAATTCTACCTCTGCCGTATCCGTCTGGAAGTCCGGTGACAATTCCTGATTTGCGTGCTTTTCTGATATCTGCATTATAGACATCGAAAACACCTTGGTTATGTGTCTTCCTATATTCAGTAAATACATGCTGGAGATCATCATCGATATGATATCCATAGGATTCTGCAGCCTTAACGGCAACAGCGATTCCTCCATAAGGGTGGAAAGCGCGTTTGAATGGTTTATCGGTCTGGACTCCCACGATTTTTTCAATCGCTTTATCCATATATCCCGGACCGTGTGAAGTGATGGAAGCTACGATATGGGTATCGAGTTCAACGACTCCGCCCTTTTCTTTTTCCTCTTCAAGATAACCTTTGAACATTTGATTCAATTTAAGGCTGGCGTCAGTCGGACCTTGTAAAAATGAAGAATCGCCGTGATACTCAGTATAATTTTTATCCATGAAATCACGCACATCGACAGTGGTGTTCCATATTCCTGCTTTAAATCCCTGACTTGTGGACATAAAGTTTAACCTCCTGGGGTATATAATTTTTTCGCATTTGAGCATACTCATTATATAGGAATGAAAGAATGCGTTCAAATGAAAACGTTTCTCAAAAAGGTGAAAACGTTTTTCAATGGTGTCAGTTTATTTTAAAAATAAAAAAGAAACCCAAATCGGATTTCTTTAAAGCAAACTATGGATGATGGGTTATAAACTCAGTATTGTTTTAATCTTCTGCGGCAATCCAATGATTTCTTTCTTGGAGATGCTGCAAAGCGCGATTCTAATACCGCCATTCATCGGTACTGCATAAATATGGTGTTCAGCTAATTTCAAATAATCTTTTTCAGGATTTGGAGTCAGTACCACGGTGTAGAACCCGCTTCTGAACGGGTGTGTTTTAAGTCCGATTTCTTTAGCTTGTGAAATGAAGGATTGACTTCTTTCTTGAACAAGTGTATTGATTTTTGCCAGATCCTTCAAGAAACCAGCCCTATTTTCAGCACTTGCGAAATGGTTGAACAACTCGATGGTGATGGTTGGAGTCGCAGACCAAGATCCGCGGGCTTCGTTGACAAACATCGGATGCACTTCCTTGATTTTCTTTTCAAGTGGTGATAAATAAATCGCCGCGCCCATGCGGAGTCCGTAAATGCCAAATGTCTTAGATCCGGAAAACGCGATGATGGTTAAGACATGCGGCTTGATTTGTGTAAGACTTGCTATTTTTTTTCTATTGTCTGATTCATGTGAATATTCAAGATACGCGAGATCATATAAGAAGACAATATCATTATCGGTCTGAGCATTTAGGATGTGGATAATTTCTTGAAATTCAGTTTCACTCAACGTGAATCCGGTCGGGTTGTGACAAGGATCATTGATAATGACAATGACACGTTTTTGAATCTTGCAAAGTTTTTCAAGTTCTTCTTTAAAGCTCTTCAAATTAAAATGATCCCCATCAAACAAATGATGTTCATGGATGTTCAGTTTCGCACGATCTGCGAATCTTTCGTATTGCCATCTAATGTCTGATACAAGAACAGATTCCCCTGGTTTCGCTAAAAGTGCGAATGTTGAAGCGATTGCTCCGCTTCCTCCAGGAGTTGCGCAAGCACCTACAAAAAGTTTGCTTCTGATTTCTGATTCATATTGACCAAATACCCAGGAGTATAAATTATTCTTGAATAGAGAACCCCCGTCTACTGCTGGATAAGGAAGTATTTCTTCATCCGTTAAATTCCGTATCGCCTTGGATACCGTCGGCATTCCTCCGATGTTTTTATTCTCATCGTAAAACATGCCTATGGATGCGTTGATGACGTCATCATAAATCTTTGCCGCCTCTTGCGCATCCTTTGATATTTTTAAAATATCTACTGCCACATCGATCACCTCTATTTTCAATTATAAATCAAATCATCCAAAAATTGGTCGTACAAATACAGCCAGTGTCTCTTTTCGTTTTTTATGACCATCACAATTTGCACATGGCCTTTCATATAATTCAGACGGACTTGAGAAGAAAATGCATTGGCTTTGTCAAAGAGTTTGATTCCATTCATTTTTTGTGAAGCTTCCATGGATAGAACAAGAGTGACCTGATTGGTTTCAACGATTGTTTTGTAAACGCCAACCTTCGCTGACAACTTTTTAAATAGTTTTTCATACATGTAAAGTTGAAGATCCGCATCCAGTGCGCCGAACCGATCTTGAAGCTCTGTTTTTAAATCTTCAACATCAGAAAAACGATTCAGTTCAGCGATGCGTTTATGAATTTCAATGCGCACGCTGTCTTGGCTGACATAGCTTGGATCGACATGTCTGGCTGCGTAGATTTCATCGATTGCAGTTTCCTTTGGTTTATCCAAGGATACCCCGGTAATCGCCTCTTCAAGCAATTTCATATAAAGTTCAATACCAACGGAATCAATGAATCCTGATTGTTCTGAACCTAAAACATCACCCGCTCCTCTGATGGATAAATCTCGCATCGCGATTTTAAACCCGCTGCCGAGGGCAGTAAAATCTTGAATAGCGTTGAGCCTTTTTTTAGCTTCGTCGTTGATGTTTCTATAAGCATCATAAAGTAAATATGCATATGCAATTCTATCGCTTCTTCCGACACGGCCTCTGATTTGATAGAGTTGTGAGAGCCCTAGTTTATCTGCATCATGAATGATCAATGTATTCGTGTTTGGAATATCAATACCTGTTTCAATAATGGTTGTTGATACTAGGACATCAAACTCATGCTCAATAAAATCAGATAATACATTTTCAAGCTGATCCTTGTTCATCTGTCCATGCGCATAAGCGATTCTAGCCTCTGGAACGAGCTTTTGAAGTTTGTGAACCATGCCATCGATTCCAAGCACTTGATTGAATAGATAGAACACCTGGCCACCACGTGCGATTTCCCGTGTAATGGCTTCTTTGACCAGTGCTTCGTGTCGTTCGACAACATAGGTTTGAACCGGATAACGGTTTAAAGGAGGGGTCTCTATCATCGACAAATCCTTTAATCCCATCATGGACATATGTAATGTTCTTGGAATTGGAGTCGCAGATAAAGTGAGCGTATCGACGTTGACTCTGATCTCTCTAATCTTCTCTTTATGCTCAACGCCGAAGCGTTGTTCCTCATCAATAATGAGGAGTCCCAAGTCTTTAAATTTCACATCTCCGGAAAGCAATCTGTGGGTTCCAATCACGACATCCACATATCCTTTTTTGAGGTGTTCGAGCGTTTCCTTTTGTTTCTTCGGTGTCACGAAACGGCTTAATAAAGCAATATTCGCTCCATACTTTTCAAATCTTTC
>DOYO01000051.1:4028-9893 GCA_003518475.1 Acholeplasmataceae bacterium | reverse complement strand
TTCCATATCATGCTTGGTATCGATGATCGCCCGTTCTTGATCCTTTGTTGTTGTATACTGAAAGTCCCGTTCAAAAGCAAGCTGCATATCAGTATCCTTGGCGAATGAAAAACCGACGCTTTGCTGACGCTGCGCATACAGTTTGATCAAACGATCGCTTAAGTCCTTGATCTTCATTCTGACAGAAGCCTTTGTCTTAGACCATTGCTTGCCCCCGAGTTTTGTCAATTTCGGATGCATGCCGTCATGGCTACTGTATTTCAATACCATGTCAATCTGATCCATAGGAACATAAAGAGCTTCATCATTCGCGTAAATGATATGCAGATAATCTCTTTTCTCTTTGGATAATTCCATTGTCTTCAACCCGACATATTGTCCAATTCCATAATCGTAATGAACAATAAAATCCCCAACAGTCAAATCCTCGACTCTTCTGATTTTGGTTGCTTGATTGAGGACGCTTCGATACCGGATTGCAGGACGCATCTTGAGTGAAAAGAGTTGGGATTCATCGAGCAGAAGAATTTTATCCGCCTTAGACATAAAGGATCCAAAACTGGATTGATTGAGCAGATACACGCCTGGGTGCTTGCCCAAGGTGGTGTCGAAATTGATAGATTTATCATTTAAAAATGATGTTGCTTCATCGTAATAGTGCTTGGTTTGGACACATAAAATGATATGGTATGATTCAATGATGTCCTTGATATCCAGATGGAATAATGCCAGGTTTCCTTGATAATTATTGGTTGATGAGACGCCTAGATCAATAGCTTTTTCAGGACTGTTTAATCCGAAATTATCGATTTCAATATGGGTTTGTTTAAGTTGTCTGGATAAAGGAACACGTAAAGGAATGGATAAGAAATGATATCCGTTCATGGTGGTGGCATATGTTTTTAAGTCGCTATCTATGGCTTCTTCATTGACCTTCATCTTGTTGACATCGATCATGTATATCTTTTTATTTTGACTGAAATCAAGGACAGTTGTTTCTTCTTCGTTGAAGAATGGCATGTATATGCTTAATCCATCTAGCTTTTTCCGCATCTCGATGGATTCAAGATCCTGATTCAATTTTTCTTGTTCACGCTCGGAAAGATTGCGGTCTGTAAAAAAATTCCTGATTCTTTTGAGTGCGTCATTTTTGATTTGATCCGTATAAAATAATTCATTCATCGGTGCGATTTCAATAGATTCTATTTCCGCATTCGAACGTTGGGTTTCGACATCGAAGATCTTAATTTGATCCAAGACATCATCGAAAAAATCTAGCCGGTACGGCTGATCGTGATTCAATGTGTAGATATCAAGGATGTGTCCCCTTAAGCTGAATTCTCCTGGTTTTTCAACCGTATAAGCTCTTGAATATCCCGAATATACAAGATATTGAACGAGGTTGTTCAGATCATATTGATTGTTTTTGATGATTTTTTTAACGCTGTTTTGATAGTCAAGAGGAGTGAGCTGTCTTTGGCATATGCCCTGCAATGTTGTGATGACTACAAATGGTTTTCCGCTCATCAGCATCTTTAAAGTATATAATCTTTCACTCTTGAATTCTGGAGATCCTAAAGCCATAATGCTCGTTAATGTTTGATCCGCTGGATAAAACAGTACATCCTCAGCATCTAGAATCTGGCTCAGCATATCATAGTATTTTTGAGCTTCATAAAGGTTTGATGTGACAACGAAAACCGTATTCTGATTTTCTTGAAAATCCACTGCGGCCAAATAAGCGTTATATGTATCCGTTGATGACTTAAAAAACATCGTTTTCGATGTTGTTTTAATGATATTTGTCATATTGGACTTAAACTTTAGAAAGTCAATCATGAGTCCGCCTTAGATAGTAAAACCCAAACCTACGTTTGGGTATTATACTTAGTCATAATATCCTTAAAGGATAATTCATTAATAAATGATTCAATGATTTCAACTGAAGTCTTGATGGTTTTTTGAAGCGTAATCAGTTGATCTTGTGTGAATTGACTCAAGACATATTGATCAAGAGGAATGTCTGTATTGTTATCTACACCGATTCTAATTCTTTTGAATGAATCCGTATGGAGCAGTCCGATGATATTCCTAAGCCCGTTATGTCCGCCGTGTCCGCCTAATTCGCGAAGTCTGAGTTTTCCCGTTTCCAGATTCACATCATCAACAATGATAATCACATCATCAATTTTGATATCATAATAACCCATCAGTTTAGAAATGGCTTCGCCTGAAAGATTCATGAATGTCGATGGCTTTGCCAAACAAACTTTCTTCCCATTCAGGCTGGTTAATAGAATTTCAGCGTTGAATTTGGAATCGAATTTTGCTTGTTGACCCAAACTTTTAAGTACTTCATCTATGACCATAAATCCTACATTATGTCTTGTTTTTTGGTATTTTAATCCTGGATTACCTAACCCTACAATTAACTTCATTGATTATTCTCGTGGTGTGAAATCTGGTTAAACAGCTGGCTGATTGGTTCATCCTTGATAATATGCAGAATGCTTTGACCTAGTAATGGCCCAATAGATAACTGGACAATTTTCGGTGAACAACAGTCTTTAGGCAGAACAATTGTGTCGGTTACAACCACTTCGGTGATTACTGAGCTTTCTATACGTTCAATCGCTTCATTTGAAAATACCGCATGGGTTGCGCAAGCATATACTTTAGTGGCTCCTGCTTCAATCAATGCCTGAGCTCCAACGATCAGCGTACCGCCGGTATCGATGATATCATCAACCATGATTGCAATTTTACCAGCAACATCACCGATGATGTTTTGAACTTCAGCTTTGTTGGGCTCTGGTCTTCTTTTATCAATAATAGCAAGCGGAGCGTTAAAAATTCTTGCGAAAACGCGCGCTCTCGTCACTCCACCATGATCTGGGGAGACAACAACGATATTTTCAAGCTTCTTCGTATACATGAAATAGTCAGCCAATAAAGGAGCGGCTGGAAAATTGTCAATTGGAATGTTGAAAAACCCTTGAATCTGTGCAGCATGCAAATCCATGCAAATGACGCGGGTAATTCCTGCTACTTGAAGCATATCGGCAACAAGCTTCGCAGTAATCGGTTGTCTGGATTTTGCNNGCATCTGCCATAATCAGTAATTCCATCAAGTGTTCATTCGCTGGTGCAGATGTAGATTGAATAACAAACACATCATGACCTCTGACACTTTCCTCAATGTTAATTGAAATCTCGCCATCCGCGAAACGCACAACATCGGCAGTGCTAAGTTCAATGCCTGAAGATTTAGATATTTCTTCAGCTAAGGGGCGGTTCGAACTCAGTGCAAACAGCTTAATCTTTTTTCCATCAACAATTGACATGGTATCACGACTCCTTCGATTTCTCACTATTTATTATACCCTAAAACACACTTTAAATCTTGGTTTCTCTCAAAAAAAAATCTTTTTGCAGGGTTGTGCAAAAAAGATTTTCATCTACTTCATTTTCTTTAGTTTTGTTATTCTTCGACAGCAGCTGTCGGATTAAGAAGTGCTTCCTTATAGGCTACAACAATTGCATCTTCAATGACTTTACGCATTTCACCATGAATTGGGTGTGCGATATCTCTAAATGTTCCATTAGGAGTTTTCTTGCTGGGCATTGCAACAAATATGCCGTTTTCGCCCTCAATGATACGAATATCATGTACAACAAAACTTTCATCAAAAGTAATGGTTGCAACTCCACGTAGTCTACTTTCGCTGCTAACAAGTTTAACTCTTACATCAGTGATTTTCATTTTGCCCTCCAAGACGTCCACATTTTATAGTTAAATTATAGCATATTGATTGAACTTATAAAAGTTTTTTCACGTTTTTGGGTTGGTTTTAATGAAGGGAATGCCATATTTATTCGTTTTATCCAACAATTTTTGGTCATTCTCCTGAAATGATAAAATATAGAAGGTTGAGCCGCTCCCGCTCATAATCGCATGATGACCTATTTTTTTGATTTTTTTGAATTGGGTATTGAGATTTGGATAGCATTTTAATGTTGTTTTGGTGAGTGCATTGTATGTATGTTTGAAAAATGAGTTATATTTCTCATTTAAATACAACTTGAATAATCGATCAAATCGATGTTTTTTATAGGAGATTTGATGATTTTCAAACACATTTTTTGTTGAAACATTGATAGATGATGGAAACAAATATATGGATTTGATGGGCGGTGTTTTGATGAATAACAGGTTTTCTCCGCGTCCGTGAACGTATGCCGGCTGATTATACAAACAAAACAAAGTATCAGATCCAAGACTTAAAGCGATTGTTTCCAAATCAGATAAAGGTAGATTCAAATCCCATAATCGGTTCAATCCACGGATGGTTGCAGCGATATCCGCTGATCCACCAGCGAGGCCTCCACCAATAGGAATATTTTTATTGAGTGTGATGCTTGCACCATCTGAAATGTGATATTGTTCTTTCATTTTGAATGCGGTTTTGAGAATTGCGTTGTTCTCAATTTCAACATTTGAATCCAGTGTAATAGTTTCAGCATGTTCGAAGGTAAGCTCATCATGGAGCGCAATGGGAATCATGATCATTTTGAGCTCATGGTAGCCGTCTGGTCTTTTACCAACCACATCCAAAGCGAGATTTACTTTTGCATAAGCGATTTCCTTAATCATGATTCCACACCTTGGTCAGCTTGATAAAGTCTTCCTTCGTCAGCGCTTCTGCCCTGACATCCTTGCTGTACCCATTTGTTTCAAGAAATTGAATCAATTTTTCTTTTGGAACTGAAAATGCTTCAAACCAGTTGTTGACAAGTGTTTTCCTCTTTTGTCTGAACGCTTCTTTAACCAGACTCAAAAATAAAACTTCTTGTTGTTCATCAAGTAATGGATGATTTCTTTTCACGATGCGAATCACAGCGCTATCGACGTTTGGAACTGGATAAAACATATGTCTTTTAACATCCATCATTTTTGAAACGACAGCATGATATTGAAGAATGATGGATAACGCGTTATATTCTTTGTTGTTTGGAGTCGCGAGCAGCCTATCACAAACCTCTTTTTGTATCATAAGCGAAGCGGTTAAAATTTTTTTTGTTTCGAGTAGTTTAAAAAGTATTGGAGTTGTTATGTAATATGGCACATTTGCCACAACATGAAGATCATTTTCATAAATGGAGAGGTCCGCTTCAAGAAAATCCTCATATTTGACTGTTAAATTGGGGAAATTCCGTTGAATTTCATTCAATAACGGTTTTAGGCTTTCATCAATTTCATAAGCGACGACATCTGTTGCTTGAGATGCTAAAAAAGTAGTTAGAGCACCTTGCCCAGGACCTACTTCAAGTACGTGCTTATTCTCAATATTGGATTCTCTGACGATCTTCATCAACAGGTTTTTATCCCTGAGGAAGTTCTGCCCGAATTTCTTCTTTGCTTGATGATTCACTGATAGCCTCGATAACCTGTTTTTGTGATATTTCGAACATTTTTAATCGTTGATACAATGTTTTTCCGTTAACATGACCGAGTCTTAACTTCTTTGAGACGAAATCTCGAAGCGCTTTGCTGTCTTTGTTTCCGGTTAATTTTGTGTCATGAAGAAATGAATAGGTTACATCGCTCGTTGATTTTTTATGTACTGCCTGGATGTCTCCGAGCGCATTTTTAATATCATCTTCTGAAGCATGTTCTATACCGATTTTCTTCATATTTTTGCTATAGGCGACATCTCTATCGATAAATGCGTGATAAATATGTTTCAGTTGTTTGCTTAACAATCTTCTGATGCGTTCTCCGGCGTGATCAGGATCTAGAAACAAAATGATGTCATGGGTATCATCCAGTTCTTTTAATAATTGAACTGAATCTTCCTTTATGGC
>DOYO01000051.1:2055-3864 GCA_003518475.1 Acholeplasmataceae bacterium | reverse complement strand
GACTTTTTAATTTCTTCGATCTTTTCCTTGTTTTCTTCCGTATCATTGACATATCCCCAAATCTTACGGTTCATGAAGTCTGTTGCTAATTCTTTGAGGATGGCATCCTTTGAATCAAGGAAACTCGCGATTAACCCATTGATATAGAAATCATCTAGTTTGATATAGTTATCAATCTGACTTGGATTGCTGATGACATTTTTAAGCGGTTCAACATTTCCTTTAAACTCAAATCCAGATATAAGCAAATCTTTGACGCGCATATATATTTTTTCCAAGTTGACCTCATAAGCGCGGGCAACCGGATGATAATAAACTTGCCAGTACATGTGATACCTGCTAATCAGATAATTTTCAATCGCGTGAATGCCGCTCAGCTTGAAAACCACTTGGCCATCTTTGATATAGAGGACACGAATCAATCGATCCAAATCAATATGTCCATAAGCGGCGCCGGTGAAATATGCATCTCTTTCCAAATAATCGAGACGGTCCACGTCGAGCTGGCTGGATATCAATTGTTCAATTAGCGGAAACTTCTTTTCTTTTTTAATCACTGAAGCGACGTCAGTCGCGAAATTTTTATCGATTTCATCGAGAACGCCTCTTAATTCTTTGTTCTCTAATATAAGCGAAGCGCCGATTTTTTCATGGTCTACGCCAAAAACATCCTCAAAAGCATGAGAATAAGCCCCGTGGCCGATATCATGGAGAAGCGCTGCACTCAAAAAGATGAGCTTGCTACGCAAATCAAGAGCTTCTTGAATATCTGGTACTGTTAAAAATCTGTTTGCAATCTCATAAACACCAAGACTGTGGCTGAATCTTGAATGCTCAGCACCATGAAAAACCATTTGAACACCGCTTAACTGCCTGATTCTTCTCAATCTTTGAAAAAGAGAGGAATCAATCAATTTTTTGATCAGTTCGTAGTCTACATGGATGTATCCATATAGCGGATCCTTGAACACCTGTTGCTTAATGAGCTTCTTCAAGTGATACCTCCTAGGGTAAAAAAGTGCCGAAATGGCACTTATTCGTTAATGGTATATGATTTAACAAGCTCTAGTATATCGCCTGTATTGAGCATGAACGCACTTCCGTCATCTGTATCCAAATGACAATCCAATCTAAATTGAGGATGGACACGGCATAAAACATTATCTAAAATGCCACCTTTGATTCCACCGACCTTAAGACTGACAATCATACGGTCTGTGACCCCGAATTGAACTGCTTCCTCTGGTGAGAAATGAATATGGCGATCTGCGATAATAACGCCTTGATCAATTGTGACCTGTCCTTTAGGTCCGACTAGCGTTGCTGATCCGGATCCTTTCACATCACCTGATGATCTGACTGGTGCTACAAACTTGAAGCGAATAGCGTCGCTCTTTGAGATTTCAACCTGTGATTCTTTACGAACCGGTCCCAAAATACGTACACCTGCCAAAAGCTTGCCTTCTGGACTGACTACGTCTACTTTTTCTTCTGCAGCGTATTGTCCTGGTTGACTCAAATCCTTCATTGGAGTTAATTGGTATCCTTTACCAAAAAGTGCTTCCAAATGTTCCTGTGTTACATGGAGATGACGTCCTGAAATTCCTACTGGTATTTTTTTCATAGTTAAATCCTCCTACATACGTGTTGATTATATCATTTATTATCATTGTTTTCAATGTGTTTATGATAGAATAGAGCCAAGAAGGGGGTGTACCTATGCCTACAATTTTCTCAAAAATCATTGCCAGAGAAATACCTGCTCACATTGTCTATGAGGACGAACTTGTCATTGCTTTTCTTGATATC
>DOYO01000051.1:1322-2025 GCA_003518475.1 Acholeplasmataceae bacterium | reverse complement strand
GTTGCAGGTCAAACCGTTTTTCACTTTCATCTGCATTTGATTCCAAGATATCAACGTGAAGAGATTAAAATCAGTTTGAAGAACAACATGAGCGACTTGAATACGAATGACTATAAAGAAAGAGCACGCTTTATTAAAGCGGCTCTATTGTAAACATAACACCTTGTTTGACATTTTCAACCTTCAATAAAAGATTGAAATGCGCACAGGTTTTTTGAACGATGCTCATCCCTAATCCAAATTGACCTTTTTGACCTTTTTCATATGGTTTGAACAATTCATCGATAAATTTTTGACTGATCGGCTCACCATCGTTAAAGAAGGTGAGTTTTCTGTTTTTTAAAGTTATGACAATTTTTGATTTCGCATATCTTAACGCATTATCAACAATGTTATTGAAGGCAGTATAAAGATTTTCTTTTACACCAAAGTAGGTCGAATCGTCTAAACTTAAAATAAACTCAATATTTGTCCTATATTTTTGGTTATCCACGATGTTTTTGATCAAATCCTTGATTTTAATGCTTTCAAATTCATTTTGATCCTTTAAATACTCTAGCTTATTGAGTTCTAAAAGTTGTCTGACCTTCTGATTCAAGATTTCAGCTTGTCTGACAATGACGGATGCTTCTGAAATATCAGAGACTCCATCAGCGATGGCTTCTGCATAGGATTGAATGACAGCAATCGGAGTTTTAAAGTC
>DOYO01000051.1:0-1305 GCA_003518475.1 Acholeplasmataceae bacterium | reverse complement strand
AGTCTTTCGACTTCACCATTCAATCTCTTGATGCGTTCCACTGTGATTTTTGACCAAATCAAAATGATTAAGTTACCTAAAAGCACCAACGCGATGAAACTGATACGCATGAGTACATTGAAGGAGTTGCTGAAAACATTCAAATAGTCCTCACTGGTGAAGACAATGACTAAATCTTGGCTGGGACGCCTTTCAATTTGAAAATAGTAGACTTCGCCATTAATAATTTCCTGCTTGGTATATCCAGGCCATACGGAAAGCGTTTGTACCAGCTGATAAGCGGTATAATGACCGTCCAGAACCTCTAAATTGTTACTTTTCGTAATGATATCATCTACGTAGATGACATAGCCGTTGTATTGATTGGAGGGCGGGTTATTGATGTTTTGTTTAACATCTTGGAAATATGAAGCAAGTTGTTCTTTATTTTGAACAACTCTAAAGTCGTCGAAAACTCGATTTAGAGCAACGATAAAAACGAGACTCGTTAACAAGGTCACAATGGTAAAAATAACATTGAGCTGTGTTGTTAACTTAATCTCTTTCATAATAATCTATATCCAAATCCGTAAATGGTTTCAATTTTCAATTCAGGCATTTTATGTCTTAGACGTCTGAGCAAGTCATCAACGACACGGTCGCTGCCGTAGTAGTTATCGCCCCATACATGTCTCAAAATTTCATCTCTTCCGAATGCTGTGTTCATATTCTTTAAAAAGAACAGCAACAGTTCAAACTCTTTGTTTGTCAGATCTACCATATCGTGATCTGCCTTGATTTCTCTTCTAGTTAGATTGATTTCGTAGCTTGCATAAGTCACTATTTCTGAAGTTTGAGTTTGAGAATGACGTTTCAAAACTGCCTTGACACGCAAAATCAACTCGCGTGGTGAGAATGGTTTAGCCAAATAATCATCGCTACCCAATTCAAGTCCCATGATTTTATCTAAATCCTGGTCGCGTGCGGAGGTAAAGATAACAGCAGAAAGGCTGTTGACCTCTTTTAGCTTTTTGATTAAATCGTAGCCACTGACTTCTCCAGTAAGCATAATATCCAAAATCCAGAGGTCTACTTCATCGTTGATGTGCTCCATTGCGGATTCTCCATCATAAAAAACAGTCGCATCGTAGCCTTCTCTAATTAAGTATTTCCTGATAATTTCTGATAAATCCTTTTCATCTTCAACATAGTAAATTTTCATATAAATACCCCTTTAATTAAGTAAAATAAGCGTGGCTAGCACACTTATTATACCATATAGATTTAACAGAGAGAGAAAAATGAAGCACCTTTATTGTAGCAAAT
>DOYO01000092.1:2065-3532 GCA_003518475.1 Acholeplasmataceae bacterium | reverse complement strand
CCCCAGATCACATAGGTGGGAGTAGTAATGGATTCCAAGCGTTCTTGATAAGAGAATTCAGGTTCAGCTTCTTGAATGGCAGTAAAAATTGATTTTCTTGTTCCTTCTTTTCTTAATAGTTCATAGTATCTGGTGAGTATTTCATCGGTTAGAAGGGATTCATCTCCATAAGCTGTCTTTAGTAATGCTTTAACAAGAAACTTAGGTGTCAGTTTGCTGAGAGCATTGGATACAAGATCATACTTTGTGAGTGCACCGAGTCTTGCTCTACCCTCTTCCACCTGATTGGGATATAAGGCATCAATTAAGACAAGATGATTCACCATTTCAGGGTATTCACTGGCGAAGAACCAAGATGCTGCTCCTCCAAGAGAATTGCCTGCGATGCTGATTTCGGTAATTGATAAGCTATCTAGTATTTTTTTGATAGTTTCTGCGCTTCTTCTGAAGGATGTTATTTGATCAGTAAATCCTTCCGAGAGACCAAAATAGGGAAGATCTGGCATAATGACACGATAACCTTCTAGGACAAGAGATTCAGCCCAGGGAATGAAGGTGTGAGAAGAAGAAAAAGCTCCATGAACCAAAACAACAACAGGATCAGTTTCATTTCCCATATCCTGATAGTGCAAGGTGATGGGGATTGGATCACCATCTATATTGTTGATGGTGATATCGATATAATGAGAATACTCGGTAAAGTAGGTATCTTCCAAATCTTCAAGGGGAATATCGAAACGGACAAATAAAAATAAGAAGAGGGTGAGCAGTGTCAAAAGTGAGATCATTATCCATTTTAATATCTTCTTAAATAGTTTCATCATATACCTCCACTAAGACCATTATACTATAAGATGATTGGTTCAAGAGAATAGGGGATTCATTGTAAGAAATAACATAAATCAGATAGTTAATGATGATAGAATTTAACAAAATAAACTGAAAATTTGATATCATGAGGGTAGAGCATTTCTCATGTTTTGAATATGAAGGGAAGAACCTATGGAAAAATCACTCATCTTATACTATTCGTATGAAGGCAATACGAAAAGAGTCGCAGAAATCATTCAAAAGAGAATAGGATGCGACATAGAATCCATCAAACCGGTTAAAGACATGGAAACCAAGGGATTTGGAAAATACATCTGGGGCGGAGCGAAGGTTGTGATGCATAAAAAACCAGAACTTGTTCCAATTCAAAACGATATTACATCCTATGATACCTTATGGATCGGTACTCCGGTNNAGAAATAAAAAAATCTATTTCTTCTATACCCATGAAGGGGGACCTGGAAAGATTGAAGAGAAGTTTCAAAAGCTTATAGATCCCAGCAATCACTTGATCAGCTCCAAAGGAATTGATCGAGCAAAGTTAAGTACAGAAGATATAGAAAAAGAAGTTATAGAGTGGATGCAATCGAACAATTTTTAATTTGTTTATCGATAATCAGTAAAAAAGAAAGGAAG
>DOYO01000092.1:1785-2051 GCA_003518475.1 Acholeplasmataceae bacterium | reverse complement strand
TATTTGATCATTGATGAAAAAGTGACTTTGATTGATAGTGTCTACGAACCATTTACTGAACAGATGATCTCTAGAATTGAATCAATCATTGATCTTTCAAAGATAGATGTTTATATTTCTAATCATAGCGAACCTGATCATAGCGGTAGTATTCTAGAAGTATTAAAAAGAGCTCCTCAAGCGAAAGTTTATGCTTCAGGTCCTGCTGGTGTTCGTTCGATGATGGGAACATATCATGGTATTGATGTATTGCCTATAAAGACAGG
>DOYO01000092.1:1494-1728 GCA_003518475.1 Acholeplasmataceae bacterium | reverse complement strand
ATTGTTTTGCCATACGGTTCACAGACACAACGCGCACTAAAATTGATTAAAGAACTCGATATTGAATTGGTAGCTCCAAGCCATGGGGTGATGTGGAAGAAGTATATCAAGGAAGCCATTGATCTTTATGAAAGAATGAGTACTTATCAAAAAGAGAATAAGGCTGTTATCGTTTATGACTCGATGTGGGGAAGTACGGAAAAAATGGCACTTGAAGTTGCTGAAGCATTTCTT
>DOYO01000092.1:0-1459 GCA_003518475.1 Acholeplasmataceae bacterium | reverse complement strand
AAGAACATCAGCTACCTAGTCTTTGGTAGCTATGGTTGGAGCGGTCAAGGAACTGAATTTGCTGATCGTGAACTTGAAATCATGGGTCATCAACGGATGATGAAACCAGTTCGTGTGCAATATGCTCCTTCAAAGGAACAATTAATTAAACTTAGAGAAGATGTGAAGCATATGCTTGAGTCATCAAAGAATACTTGAACCATTGAAGGAATTTAAAAAGAACAAATGATTGCTAAATAATAAATAAAACAACAAAAATAATAAGTAATAATATATTAATTCATAAATGTGGTATAATTTTAAATAAATATTACTCTTGGGGGGGTATCGAAATGACAAACTGCATAAAAATATTTGGAATGATTATGCTCAGCGTATCTTTATTTGCGTGTCAAGTACGTTATCATGTATCATTTGAAACGAACAGTGAGACCTCGATTGATGATGTGACGGTAGATGATGGTGGATCACTGGCACAACCAGTAGATCCAATCAAAACGGGACACACTTTTTTGGGTTGGTTTGATGAAACACTCGAGATACCATTTTACTTTAATCAATCCATCGTGACTGAAGATTTGACGCTTTATGCGAAATGGGCAGTCAATTTTTATACCATGACCTATGAAGATTTTGAAGGAAACATCTTGATTGTTATCAGTTACCCTTATGGAACAGATATTAGTTCAAACGTGATTGAGGTCCCGGAACGTGAAGGATTTGTAGTGTTGGGATGGAATCCATTAGAGTCTTTAACGATGCCTGCACATGATATCGTCGTCACACCAGCATACGCGCCAATTGCTTATGATCTTAACTTATATTCAGATAAAGAACTTGTTCAAACGTTGACAGTAACTTACGGACAACAAGTTACATTACCGCTTCTTTCAGATGATACCTTGACATTTTTAGGGTGGACAAGCATGAATGGAGAAGTCATATCGACATATACGCACAATCTTTATCAAACGCAGGCACTCAGTGCGGTATGGGAATATGAAATTGAAGATATCACTTATCACATGGTGGAAGATAAAGCTTATTTAGTATCTTATGAAGGTAATGCGACAGAACTTGTCATCCCAGATGATATCTTAGGTTATCCGGTTACTTCTATAGAAGAGGATGCCTTTAAGGATAATCAATCATTAATATCTATTCTATTAGGTGAGCATGTCTCATCTATTGGTGATTTCGCATTTTCTGGCATGGAAGCACTTGAATATATTGAAATGCAAGATCAAGCATACGAATTGGGAGATCTTATATTCTATGAATCTAGTAAAATTGAATCCATGGTGCTATCTAGCAGAATCAGCAAGAGCTTATCACAATTATTTGGAGGACTTGTTTCGGATATCCCTCAATCCTTAACTTATATTAAATTCGCTTCAGGGGGACCAGGGTACAGTTTTTATTTCATGTCTCAACTCCCCTTTGAAAATTCAATCACAAT
>DOYO01000015.1 GCA_003518475.1 Acholeplasmataceae bacterium | reverse complement strand
ATATACCGAGGAAGGTATTCAACTGATTTCAACTTCACTAGATGCGTTTATTGATAATATTCTGAAATTAGCTTCATATAGCGATTCAAATGAAGTCAACGGAATGATAAAAGTACTTATTCTAGAATTGAATGGAATCAATAATGAGTCAGATCTTATTGGTGTTGAAGAAAGAGAGCAACTATATAATTTTATATGTGAAGTATTAGAAACAATTAAGTTTGAACATTATGATGCTATTATTGATAAATATCGAGTGTGGTAAAAACTCGATATCGCTGGAAATGTGACCTACGATACAAGTCGGATTTCAGAAGAAATATTTGGAAATGCTGATCAAATAAAAATCACTTACAATGATGAAAACCAACTTGAAGGTCTTTGGTTTTATGAATCCAATCAATATATTCAAAGATATTCATATGAGTATAACCAATCAGGGAATCTTACAGTTTTGAAAGATTTAAGAGATAATCAAGAATACTATTATAACTATGACCTTGTTGGACGCATTAAAAAAGTTACGAATCAAGATGGCGATGTCATTTCATATGAGTATGATAATGCAGGAAATCTTCACATCTATACTTTTGATATTGCAGGATTTAGTCGAAATACAATCTTTAGTTATGACTTGACATCTGGAATCTATGACAAAACAGAATATGGTGATGTTACTAAAAACTATACATTTGAAACTGATGATCTGAGAAGATTGATAGGCATATCAATCACTATACCTTTCACAACAATCAATACCATTTCATATAGTTATCTGGAAGGTATTGATGTGACATATGGTGATGTTTCAAGAAGAATACAAACAATCACACAAACCAATAGCTATCATTATATTACACAAACCATGGAATACAATGCTCAAGGTTATATCACTAAAATCACTGATTTTTCTTCTGATATTGTAGAATACTATTACGATGCCAAGGATCAACTCATTAGAGAAAACAATGAGATTGATGACTACACCTATACCTATGCTTATGATAATTATGGAAATCTCGACACGCAATCATCTTATGATTTCGTTGCCGGCAACAACACATTGGGTACCGTATTAAAAACTGAAGTATACACCTATGATTCAACTTGGAAAGATAAGATCAGTACCATGGTATACACAGATATTCTCAATTCATCCTTGAATTACACGTTAACTTTTTCATATGATGATTCTGGTAATGTAACAGGGATAGATGATACGAGAGGTTCTGCTTACGATCAAGCATTTATATGGGAAGGTCGTAGTTTGATATCTCAAACGATTGGTTCTACTTCGATAACCTATACATATGACCAAAATGGCATTCGAGATTCCAAAACAGTTGGTTCTGTAACAACAACTTACTATTTGAATGGATCTTTAGTGTTATATGAAACAGATGGAACCAATCAAATCTATTATACTTATGATGTGGATGGATCACTCATCAGCATGAGATATAATGGCACTGAATATTTTTATATGTTTGATGTGTTTGGCAATGTGACTTACCTCGTTGATTCAAGTGGTTACACTGTGGTATATTATAGATATGATGCCTATGGCAATATAATAGATCAAACGTCTTCAGCATTAGCAAATGCCAATCCTTACCGCTACCGCAGTTATCGATACGATCAAGAAAGTGGATTATATTATCTGCAATCCAGATACTATAATCCTGTAACAGGCAGATTTATTAACGCGGATGGCATGTTGAAAGCAAGTAGTACCGTTTTGGGTCACAATATGTTTACATATACTGAAAATAATCCAGTGAACTATAGAGATGATAGTGGGTATGCTAAATGCTTCGAAAATTTTGGTCAATTTGCAGATGGTATATCTTGTAACGGTGGTGGCGGAAGTGGTGGTCTATTAGCACTACTTTACTATGCTTATAAAGCAGTTTTAGGTATAGGTGCTGCCGTTGCAACTGATTACATAATAGATAAATTAAAAGAAATTTCCCCTGAGACATTGGTAGGAGTTAATGAAATTGCAGATGCAACAGAAACTGAGTATTCGAATAAAATAAAAACTGGTTATTATGTCTATGTTTTAACAGAAAATGGGAATCCTTATTATGTAGGAATTACTAATAATTTTGATAGAAGATTAATACAACATACATCGTCTGGAAGATTCATCGGTGGAGTTAATGATTGGACAATAATATGTAATGGAACATGCTCTTTATCCCAAGCAAGAGTTATTGAAACTGGGTTGATAGTTGCGTTTCGGGCTTACTATACATCATCAATGTTTAGCGTGAGATCAAATATAATATTAAGTATCTCGAATTATAGATATTCTTCTGCATTGATTAAAAATGCTATTGAAAACGAGATACTATTACTAATGGAAGGAAGTTAATATGATTTATGAGGAATTAATGAAGGAATTGCATACGTATTTTGATGAAGATGGTGACATGTTGCTGATTGAACCAGCATACACACTTGCCCGTTTTATATTGGACCAAGTTCCTAACGCAACAGAAAATATCATGCAAGAATACTCTGATCTTTTTTATGACCTTGAGTATAATGGCCATTACGCAATCATAGGCGTAGCTATTGTACTCGTAAGATTGGGCAGGAACAGAACGCAAATAAGGGAAAGAGCATTGAAGATTCTCAATAAAGATTTGGAAACCGAATGCAAGGAAAGTTTATTTACAATAGAGCAAACCAAAGAACTTATCAAGCTTATTTCAAACTACAAAGATTACAAGTACGATTTTAAACTTCCTAAAAAAGTGTTGCCTAAAGTCAATCGATTGAATTTCCCTTATGATAAGGGTGACACATTCTTCTTAAAATTGGATGATCCTGAGATCGGAGATATCCCTTATTACAATCAATGGGTGATATTTTCTGTTGTGAGTGTAAAGGTCGATGGTCGCATGCACTTACCAACTATTGTTTTCTATAATTGGTGTAGTAATGAGCCGGAATTGAATTTTCCCTTCGAGTCATTAAAAGCATTAACCCTAACCCGAAAAGGAGGAAGACCATTGATAAAGATAATCTTGAATGATAACTATAACTTGTTTGATGGTGATACTTGTCTATATGTGAACACCTACACTTTGAGCAACGAAGTTAATGAATTGGTTTATAATTGGACCTTTCATGATAGTCCAAACAAGGACATTCATGCTGAAATTTATTCGGATAAGTTCATCAAACAGTGCTTGAAACTTGTGTACAATGAAGCCACCAGACAAAAAATTCCTACCTATATTGATGGAAAACTTGTTGTTTGAACTTGATTGAAAACTGGATTGGAATGGAAATTAAACAGTTGGTTATGATACCATATGCTTAGTAATACTAAAAGTTTTGTAATTATGTAAATTTCCATCAGTAAATCTCTCTAGGTAAATATGAAGAAACTATGATTTTGTACTAACTAAAATAGATTGTTATCAAAACAATAAGATGTATCAAAAGTAGAAGCAAGCCAATGCTTCTTTTTTCTTTAATGGACTTCAGTATTGACTATATAAAAAATCATGATAAACTATATATGAACATATGAGCAAATAAACATATGTTGGAGGAACAATGAAAGACTATACCTGTGAAACCATCAGTATCCATGAGGATGCTATTCAAGAAGTTCAAAAACATATCTTAAAGGATAACAAATTGAATAAGGTCAGTAATCTATTCAAGGTTTTATCTGATCCGACAAGAATCAAAATTCTATTCGCACTTGAAAAACACGAATTATGTGTATGTGATATCTGTGTTGTTTTAAACATGACTCAAAGTGCGATTTCACATCAGTTAAAAACACTGCGTGATGCGGATTTAGTCAGAACAAGAAGAGAAGGAAAGACAATCTTTTATACAGTTGCTGACGCGCATGTGCATCTTATCTTTAATCAAGCGATCGATCATGTAGAAGAAGGTATTGAACAATGATTAAGAAATATAAAATCAAAGATCTGGATTGCGCCAACTGCGCAATCAAGATTGAAAATGCATATAGCAATTTAAAGGGAGTATCTTCAGCCAAGGTTGATTTCGCAAGAGAGAAAGTCATCATCGAAGGTGATGTCTCAAGCTATACCGCTAAAGATTTAGAAAAGATTGCGCAATCGATCGAGCGTCAAGTGAAGGTGACTGAAGAAGAACATCATGATCATGAGGGTGAGCAAACTAACCGTCAAGAAATCATCTTAAAT
>DOYO01000030.1:39851-50931 GCA_003518475.1 Acholeplasmataceae bacterium | reverse complement strand
CCATTCTTTATGAAGTCATCAAAAAGAAGAATAAAAACACTTATTTCAGAATCCATGAGGATCATTTGAGAGTGACGACAAACAGATATGCGACAAAGAATCAAATCACCAGGTTCATCGATTTGAAATTTGATCAATTCTATGAAAAGATCTATCACAGCAAAAGAGTTGAGAAAAGTGATCAACTCACCCTCTGGGAAATCCCTTACACAATCGTTTTGTCAGCAGGAAAATTCACTTACACCATCATAAATGAGCAGATTTTCATACAAAGCAAATTAACGGATCTAAGGAAAATAAAAGAACAGGTATATCAAGCTGAGCTTTTAAAAAAAATCAAGATATTGGAACCGATGATCTTTGAAACTGTGTCTAAAAAAGGTTTATCCCTCCTTCCGGTCAAGATCAAATATCTCAAATCGAAATTCGGCAGCTATCACCGGAAAAATAATGAGATCACGTTGAACACATTCCTCGCAAGACTTGACCCGATCTTCTTGATTTATGTGATTTATCACGAATACGCGCATGCACTCGTTTTCAATCACTCCAAAGATTTTTACAATCTTTTGGGCGAATTCATGCCAAATCACAAGCTTTATCAAAAAGACTTAAAAAAAATAGCAATTATTTGAAAAATAATGTATAATATTATAGAAATTTAAGGAGGCCCACCCATGGCTGTTAAACAATCTTTTCAATTGACTCAAGAAGGTGTCGATAATTTAAAAACTGAACTTGCATTTCTCAAAGATGTCAAGAGAGAGGAAAACCTAGAAGCTCTCAAAGAAGCGAGAGCACAAGGTGACTTATCTGAAAACGCGGATTATGATGCTGCTAGAAATGAACAAGCGCGTATTGAATCTAGAATTGCAGAAATCGAAAACATCATCAAGAATGTCAAGATCATTAAAACAACCTCTGAAGATATCGTCAATATCGGTAAAGCTGTTCAAGTTCGTTTTGTAACAACCGGAGAGATCAAAAAGTTTGATTTGGTAGGCTCGATCGAAGCGGATCCAAAAGCAGGCAAGATTTCCATCGAATCACCAATCGGTAAAGCAATGCTCAATAAGGCTGAAGGGGATACTGTTGAAGTCAAGACTGAAACAGGACGCGTCTTCTCCATTGAAATCTTAGATATCAAGAATATGGAATCTAAATAATGTCAGTTTACCAAAAATGTATACCGCATGCCTACCATGCATCCATTTTTGAAATTCCATACCAGACACTCAAGGAAACAGGGATTAAATCCTTGTTTTTTGACTTAGATAATACCATCATCGCTTATGATGAAACTGTCTTGAGCGAAAAGCATATCCGGTTTTTTAAGAAACTTCAAAAAGACTTTAACATCGTGATTATTTCCAACAGTCATTATAAAAGAGTCAGCGGAGCGCTCAAAAATTTTGATGTGCCTTATGTATGGCTCGCCAAAAAACCACTCAAGTCCGGTTTCAAAAAAGCGCTCAAGCTTGCTGGAACTAAAAAAGAAGTAACGATTGTCATCGGCGATCAGTTGATGACCGATGTTTATGGTGCGACACGTTTTGGTATCAAATCGATACTTGTGGCATCCGTGAAGAGAAAATCAGATCGAAAGATCACACAGATTAACCGTAAGCTGGAGAAAATCATTTTAAAGAAGATTGAAAAGAAACTTCCAGACTTATATGAAGAAAGGTTAAAGGCATATGTCCATGAACAATAAGTGTCAGGGCTGCGGAGCCATTCTTCAAACTGAAGATTCTTCCAAGGTAGGATTCGCCTTATCTTTAGACCATGAATATTGCCAGGCATGCTACAGACTTCTTCATTATGGAGAATCCATCAAGCACTTTCATCCTGAGGATCTGCCAAGCTTGAACAAGGATTCCTTGATCATCATGGTGAGCTCGGTGTTGCATCTGGATTTGTTATTCACTTATCCCGTATACCGTTATCAGGCGGATGCGAACTATGTCTATATCATCAATCAGATTGATCTGCTTCCCAAAAGCACGAATTTGGATCTGTTGATTGCCAATATCACCTTAAAAGCTAAACAAATGAACATTCCATATATCGATATCATCATGATGTCTGCAAAGAATACCTATGATATTGAAAACCTGAGAAAATATATTAAGTCCTTCAAGCATAAGGATATTTATCTTTTAGGCGTTCAAAACAGTGGAAAAACCACACTGTTTAATGCGTTAACCAATCAATCCAAGGCTTTAGCGTTTAAAAAAGCGGGATTGACTCAAGAAGCATTATCAATCAAGATGGGTGATCAAACGCTTTGGGATATGCCTGGACTTTATCAAGAAGGCTATCTGCATCAGATGCTTCCATATGAGGTTTATAAGAATTTAATTCCGGATGAAGAGATTTATCCGAAGATCTATCAGCTCAAGACGAATCAGACATTATTCATTGAA
This sequence comes from Acholeplasmataceae bacterium, assembly GCA_003518475.1. GTDB lineage: Bacteria > Bacillota_I > Bacilli_A > Acholeplasmatales > Acholeplasmataceae > Peloplasma. The sequence continues at coordinate 48,505 of DOYO01000030.1, read as the reverse complement.
GGCTTGTCAGCGCTCACTGTCAAAGGAAATCCGACAAGCGTGATTCTTTACATGCACCGGATGATCAGAATTCATAAAACCAATGAAACAAGAATCAAGGACCTTCTTCTAAACAAGGAGAACCAGTTCAAGATTTATGCGAGCGATTATGAAGAAAAATCATTTAGAATACCAGATGGAAAATATCAGATTACCTTCGCCGATATGGGATTTGTCCATGTCGTCGGACCTAATAATATCAAGCTTACCCATCCAAAGGGAATGCACATCAGTATGACGGAGGCACTTTTCCAATGATTGAAGACATCAAAATCAAAGTATCAGAAAAGCTCAAAGATCATCCAAAAAGATTGAGACATGTCTTTGGGGTTTATGAAACAGCAGTCAAAATTGCAGAAGCGCATCATTTGGATGTTCTGAAAGTCAGCATGGCTGCGCTTTATCATGATTACGCGAAATATGATACAATTGAACAGCAGGTGTCGCATTTGGAAATTAAAATCATCAAAGAATTCATGGAAACACCTGTCATTTATCATGCGTTTGCTGGAGCGATCGCTTTAGAGCATGATTTTGGAATCAAGGATCAAGACGTTTTAAATGCCATCAGATATCACGTATGGGGAAGAAAAAACATGAGTGATACCGAAAAAGTGATTTTCATCGCGGATTGTTGCGAACCCAATCGGGAGTTTGAAGATGCAAAGAAAATCTTTCAAATGGCTTTAGTTAATTTGGATCAAACCGTAGAATATTGTATGAAAATCGGTATTGATCATGTGATATATCAGAAATTTCAGCCAAGCCGTGATCAGCTTGAAGCATACGAATACTATATGGAGGTAAACCGTGGAGAAATTAAATAAAGTCATACAAGTATTAGAGGATTTAAAGGTTAGGGATTTAGCAGTTTACGATTTTGAAAATGCATCGCCGTTTTATAATTACTTCGTGATTTGCACAACCAACGAAAGACAAGGCGGAGCTGTTGTCAGCCATCTGAAAAAAGCTCTTGAAGATAAAGAAATCAGAAATGTCGAAGGTAGAAACGCAAGCTGGACTTTAGTGGATGCGCATGAAATCATCATTCACATCTTCAGAGAAGAAGATCGTAAATATTATGGCTTCGATCAACGCCTGATGGGCATCAAGCGTATCAAGTAATGTTTGCGAGAGCATATGACCTTTTGATGGCAGATGTGGATTATGAAGCCGTCTATACATGGTTGAAACCCTATTTGAAGGAACATAAAACAATCTTGGATGCCGGTTGCGGATCCGGATATCTTCTGGTTGAACTCATCAAGAACAAGCATGACGCGATCGGTATTGATATTGATTCCGGTATGCTATCCCTCGCTTACGACAAGCTTAGAAATGCGAATTTGCAGGCTAATCTCTATGAGCATGACTTAAGAGAACCACTTTACATCAAATTCGATATCGTTTTAGCGATGTTTGATGTTGTCAATTATTTTAAAGGACTTAAAAAAGTCTTTAAGAATATCTACAATGGATTGAATGATGGAGGAATCTTCATCTTTGATTTATATAAAAAAGAAGTGTTGAAGGATTATTCCGATTATATTGAAATAGAGGATGAACCCATCCACTATGAATGGACCATCAGAAGCAATGCCTCCCAATTGATCCATCAGGTCAATATCGGAGAAGAAACCGTTGAAATCAAGCAATATGTCGATGATTTATCTTATTATCTGATTTTACTTGAGGATTTAGGATTCAAGACAGAAGTTCATGATGGAATGGATGTTAGAAAGCATTATATAGTCGCCCATAAATAGGTGGCTTTTTTTATTGTTTTTTTATTCAAGTAATTTGAAGGTAAACCTCTACTATAAGGTGGAGGTAAAAAGATGAAACAGGCAATCATCATGACATTCATCCTTGTTATTTTGGGATGGATATGGCTTTTTCCAAGAACAGAGGATATTGAATATGTCGATACGGGGGCTGTTTCTTTGGAAATGATCCAGGTGGAAATTCAAGGAGCTGTGGTTTTTCCGGGGATCTATCATTTCTTTCAAGAGGTGACGGTAGCTGAAGCGGTCATCTATGCTGGGGGATTTACGGAGGATGCTGATTTTTCCAAGCTGCAGCTCTCTCAAGTGATTACTTCAAGCAGGGCTATTCTAGTGAGCAGCTTGAATGTCGAAGCAGTTGATGAAGTTATCAAAGTGAACATCAATCAAGCGAGCTTTAAAGATTTGTTAGAGATTCCTTATATGACGGAAACGAAGGCTGCGTCCTTGATCGTATACCGGGAGGCGCACGGCGATTTCAAGCATTTGGATGAGCTATTGAATGTGAAAAACATAGGAGTGGCGACACTTGAGAAAATCAAACCCTATATCACACTGGGATGATTTTCATATCGAAGGATTTGCAGTATTGTTTTTTTTGCTGGGGTTAAGCGAACCCTGGTTTTTTTTGGTTTTGGCTATATATATGTTATTTACAAGAAAAAAAGTGAAATGGATCTTGATGATTGGATTGTTTTCGGTTGTTTTCGTCAGGTTTTATTTATGGATGGAAGGTGACGTGCCGGACAGGATTCAAGGGGAAGTCAAGGTTGTTGAAATCATTGAACAAGAAACTTATGATGTTTTGATTGTGAGATATCAGGGCGTTAGATTCAAACTGAATACCGGGTCAAATCTTTATGAGAATGGAGACATTCTTTATCTGAATGGTGAAGTGAAACCATTCAGAACACAGACGATACCCTTTGGTTTTGATCAGGAGCTATATTATTTATCCAAGAATATTAAAGGGTATGTCAAGATTGAAGAAATTAGAAAGGTTGATCATGAGACTTCTTTATTTTCAATCAGGAATGCTTTGGGAGATAGAATTGCTGATCATCAATCTTCGATTTACTTGAAAGCCTTGATTTTAGGGGAAAAGGCGTTTGATGATGAGCAGAACGATCTTTTCGGCGAATTGGGAATCCTGTATTTATTTTCTGTATCCGGAATGCATATTTACATGCTCTTGCTCATCATGAAAAAGATATTTTTTTATTTGAGTTTGAAAAAGGGAACGCAGGATATACTCACCCTCTTGATATATCTGGTGTTTTTATATCTGAACGGCTTTACATTTGGAGTGATGAGGCTCATTATTATGTTTATTTTCAAATGGATCAATGAGAGGTATGAGCTGGAACTGACAAAGCTTGATGGAATCCAAATCACATTTTTTCTGATGGTGGTATTGAATATCCATTGGATTTTCCATCAAGGAGTACTGATCACGTATTTGATTCTCAATATGCTCTATCTGACAGAATTTCTCTATCAGGGACAAAAAGGATACTTAAAAAGACTGCTCATGAGCACGTTGATTTTCTTGGTGATTCTCCCTTTTTCGAATCAGGCATCGCTGTTGGTTATCATCACGCTACCGTTATTGATTATGATTTTATCCGGACCGGTCTTTTTGTTTTCGATATGCGTGATGCTGGTTCCTGAACTGGATTCATTTTTTTATGTATTCATTCTTCAGTTTGAATTCATCCTCAACCAGATGAACCAAAAAAACTTTTCGATACATCTCCCCCACTTAGAAAGCTATATGATTTTGATATACTATGCAGCATTGATTTATCTTTTACGGTCAAGGACTTTGATGTCTGTCATGAAAAGAAGTTTGATCATATACATGATTTTAGCTTCACCATTCATCAAATTCAGCATACCGGATACCACCTATGTGTATTTCTTGGATGTCGGTCAAGGGGATTCCATCTATATTGAAAACAAGACATGCAAGTTGATGATTGACAGTTTCCAATATACTCGTTCATTTCTAATAAACCGTGGAGTTTACAGGCTCGATTATCTGATCCTCACCCATAGCGATGATGATCATATCAAAGAATCCAAAGATATCTTGAAAGAGATTTCAGTGGATAGACTGATTCTTAGTGCATATATCGATGATTATCCTTCTTACACAGCTCCAAAATCGTGGCTGAAGGCAGGAGATGCATTGACATGCGGGAATATAGAGCTAACTTTCCTAAGTCCTTTGAAAAGGTATTCAAATAGAAACCTCAATTCTTTAGTTTTTCAAGTGGAGATTAATCATCGGATCTTTTTATTTAGTGGAGATATTGAAGAGGTTGTTGAAGAAGATTTGGTCAATTATTACGGTGATCTTTTATATAGTGATGTCTTGAAGGTGGCGCATCATGGTTCAGATACTTCCACATCAAAAGACTTTCTTCACCATGTCAATCCAAGTGTCGCAGTGATCTCTGTCGGATATGAAAACAGGTTTGATTTTCCCAGTCAAACGGTGCTTCAAAGGCTTTATGAAAATAATGTCATGATCTATCGAACGGACCTTCAGGGAACCATCCTTTTCACCAGTGACAAAAAGAAAGAAAAATGGTCTGTTTATATACCATTTCAATCACGGATTTAGTATAATAGATATAGTGAGTCAGGGGGTATTGAATATGGCCGAAGCCATTTATGTATACCATAGCGCCAACGATTTTCTTTTGAATCATACAATTGAAGAAAAAGTTAAAGAATTCAAGGTGGATCCTTTTAATATCCTTAAATATGATTTGCTTGAAAATCCAAGCGATGATATCCTGGAGGATCTCCAAACCGTGTCTTTTTTTGCTGAAAAAAAGGTCATCGTGATTAGAAATCTTCAAGAAATCGAAAAGGAACCTGAATCTGTACTGAAAAGTTGGGTATCCTATTTTCAGAAACCCAATCCAGATGTCATTTTAATCATCGTTTTATCAGAGCTATTACCAGAAACATCAGTGATTGGCGGAGCTCTTTTCAAATATGCCTTTATAGAAAAGATTAAGGATATGGACCGCAAGGAATATCCTGATTTTATTAAGAATATGTTCAAGAAGTTTCAGTACACCATCTCGGATGATGCTGTCGAATCCTTATTGGAAAGAACAAACCTGGATTTCTCTTTGATCAATCAAGAAGCTGAAAAGCTGATGCTTTTCGCATATGATACCAAGGAAATCAATGAAAAGGCGGTTTTACTACTTGTCAGCAGAAACTTAGAAGAAAACATCTTTGAACTGACCAATGCGTTACTTTCAAAAAATCAAACAAAGACCATTGAAATATTTTATGATCTCGTTGCAAGAAATGAAGATCCCTTACGTATTTTAAATAACATCGTCGGCAAAGTCAGAGAACTCATGCATACCAAACTACTGATCGACAAGGGATACCGTCAGGATCAAATCGCCGAGCATTTCCATATGAAGAGCGGAAGAGCGTTCTATCTGGTTAAGAATGCGCAGGCAATATCGTTCGCCATTCTTGAAAATCATCTTAAAAAACTATCCAAGCTTGATTATGACATTAAGTCCGGTAAAATTGACAAGAAGCTCGGCTTAGAGCTCTATCTGTTGGGAGCCTAGCATGCTTAAACATCAAAAAATCCTGCTTTTCGACTTTGAAACAACAGGACTGAGCGGTGAACGCGATCAAATCATTGAAATAGGAGCAATCCTATTAGAACGCGTGAATGATCAATACAGAGTTGCTGAAGAAATGTCAGCTCTTGTCTTGGCAGATCGCCCACTACCCGAAAAAATCATCGAAATCACACACATCACCGATGAAATGCTACTAAGAGAAGGAATACCCCAAGAGACGGCATGCCATCGTCTTTTTAATATGTACACGGATGAAAATACGCTTCTTGTCGCCTATAACATCCAGTTTGATCTGTCCTTTATCACAAGCCTTTTCAAAAAGTATAAGGATCGAAACTTTACCATCAAAAATGACATCCTAGACGTGATGGCGATCTATAAAGACCGTCAACGCTATCCGCATCGTCTTGACAATGCGGTATCGACCTATCATATCGAGATACCCAACACCCATCGTGCGCTTGATGATATCAAAGCAACCCTTGAAGTGCTAAAAAAAATGAGCCAGGAGCTCGATAATATTGAGAAATATGTAAATGTCATCGGATTTAACGCAACCTACGGCGTTTCCGGTTACAGGCTTCCCCATGTCAAATACATCGCCCAAAAGGGTGGATACAGGGAAATAGAGAAAAGTTAAAAAAAAAGACACATCCTTTAGATGTATCCTTATAGGGTGTTAACCATTTGTGCAAGTTGAGATTTGTGTCTAGCAACGAAATTCTTATGAAAAATTCCTTTGGCAAGACCTTTATCCAATTTCTGATGAGCGATTGATAATGTTTCGACTGCTTTTACTTTATCATTTGACGTTACTGCTTTTTCAACAGCTTTAACAGCGGATTTAACAGATGATTTGAAAGATGCATTCTGAGAACGACGTTTTTCATTCGTTTTATTACGTTTAATTTGTTGTTTGATATTTGCCACAATTTCACCTCCTATATGCGCAAACCTATTGTATCAAAAGCATATCAAAAATGCAACAAGAAACGCAAATTTATGGTAAAATATAGTTATAAAGGTTAAGGAAGTAACAAAATGACAACAGCCAATAAACTCACTATCACTAGAGTCTTTATGATTCCAATCATGATTGTATTTATCTATATAAAGCCCCTGCAAAGTCCAGTCGGCTTTTTTGGTATGGATATCAATCAGCTGATCTTTTCCATCCTGTTCATCATCGCATCCCTGACAGATTTGCTGGATGGCTATGTCGCTAGAAAATATAATCAAATTACGACTTTTGGAAAGTTCTTAGATCCGATTGCAGACAAGGTCTTGGTCATGGTGGCATTCTTATATTTAATGATGCTGATGCCGGATAGAGTTCCTTTATGGGCGGTAATGATTGTCATCATCAGAGAATTCACAGTCACAGGAATCAGGCTTCTTGCAGTTGAAAAAGGCAAGGTCATCGCTGCTTCGCCCTATGGTAAGTTTAAAACGGCTTCAACCATGATCGCGCTGATCATCATGCTGTTCAATGACTTCGGACTCCCTGAACTGATCGGCAACATCATTTTCTGGATTGCAATCCTATTTACAGTCATCAGCGGTCTTGATTACTTCTTCAAGAATAAACAAATTGTATTAGAAAGCATTTAAAGTAAAAACAACAAACATGAACTATCATAATATGGAGGTACACTATCATGGATAAAGATAAAAGAGCGTTAGCCCTAGAGGCTGCAATGAAACAAATTGAAAAGCAATACGGTAAAGGCGCAGTCATGAGACTTGGGGATGAAGCTGAACATAATGTTGAAGCTATTTCCACTGGATCATTAAGCTTGGATATTGCATTGGGAATCGGTGGTTATCCAAAGGGAAGAATCATTGAAATTTATGGACCGGAAAGTTCTGGTAAAACAACGCTTGCGCTTCACGCAATCGCAGAAGTTCAAAAGAATGGCGGATATGTCGCATTCATCGATGCTGAGCATGCTTTGGATCCCAAGTATGCAAAAGCGCTTGGTGTGGATGTCGATAATCTTATTTTGTCACAGCCGGACACAGGTGAACAGGCTTTGGAAATCGCTGAAGCTTTAATTAGAAGCGGCGCAGTGGATGCTATTGTCATCGACTCAGTCGCTGCACTCGTTCCAGAAGCTGAAATCAACGGCGAAATGGGAGATTCCCATGTCGGCTTGCAGGCAAGATTGATGAGTCAGGCGATGAGAAAGCTTTCAGGAGCTATTTCAAAGAGCGGCACAGTAGCTATTTTCATCAACCAGATCCGTGAAAAGGTCGGCGTTATGTTTGGAAGTCCTGAAACCACTCCAGGCGGAAGAGCGTTAAAGTTTTACGCTTCCGTGAGATTGGAAATCAGAAGAAGCGAACAAATCAAGAATGGAACAGATATTGTCGGAAATAAAACAACCATCAAAGTCGTTAAGAATAAGGTAGCTTCACCATTCAAGAGCGTCAGCGTGGATATCATCTATGGAGAAGGCATCTCGAAATATGGCGAACTTGTCGATCTCGCTTCAGAGCTCGATCTGATTCAAAAGAGCGGGGCATGGTTTGCTTATGAAGGTGAAAAAATCGGACAAGGCAGAGAAAATGCGAAGCAATACCTAGTTGATCATCCTGAAATCTACAAGAAGATTTTCCAAAAGGTTTTAGATCATCATCATATCAGCTACAAGAAAATATTGACTCCAACTGCAAAGTAAAATGCTTTGCAGTTTTTTTTATGCGTTTTGAGCACAATCACAAACTTATATTTGTTATAATATATTTAGTTGATTAATCAACAAATTAAGGGGAATATCTCTATGAATTACGAAAACTATAAAAAATTTCTAAACCTGCTTGAAGAAGAAAAAAAAGATCAGGCAGTTCTATTCGCGATGCGTTTATTGGAAAATAAAACGTTAACGATAGAAGAACTATACCAAGAATTTTTGGCACCCTCCCTGCTTCAATTTTCCTGCAAGTCCGACGACCAGGAGGTTTGCATATGGAAGGAGCATTACCGCACATCCATCATCCGCACTATTCTAGAGAGCAGCTATCTTTACATTGTCAAAAGGCTGGAGACAGTAAAAAAAATCAATAAAAAGATTGTTGTTTTGACTCCTTCATTCGAATATCATGAAATCGGTGCAATCATGGTTTCCAATTATCTGCTTCTTGAAGGATTTGATGCATCTTATATCGGCGCGAATACGCCGAAGGATGAAATATTATCAGC
>DOYO01000030.1:5606-39771 GCA_003518475.1 Acholeplasmataceae bacterium | reverse complement strand
ATTCAAATCGCATGGCGTTTTCTTTCCTCAGCGAAACGTCAGACCTTAGTTATTATTTTAGGCATATCCGTCGGGGTATCCGTTCAGGTTTTCATTGGATCTTTAATTTCCGGCCTGCAGGAAAGCTTGGTGGATTCAACGATTGGATCTTCATCACACATCACAGTATTGAGCAATAATGAAGATAACCTGTTCATTAGCGACTATCAAGCCATCATGGATGATATCGATAGCAATAACGACCAAATCACTGTATTATCACCTGCAGTTGATTTAGGTGGTATTTTAGAGAAGGGCGAACTGAAAAAGGAAGTATTTTTCAGGGGGTTCAATTTCACTGAAGCCAATCAGATATACAAGTTTGATGATAAACTGACTGAAGGAAGCAGCATGCCTGACGCCTTAAATGAAATCATATTAGGAAAAACGCTTCAAACAGATTTAGATTTATCCATCGGTGATACCATCGATATCGAAATCAACGGTGCATACCGCACCCTGACTGTGGTCGGATTCTTTGATTTCAATGTCGCAGTCATCAATAAGACGTGGGGCATCGGAACACTTGAAACCCTTCAGGATGTCATCGGATCGAATCAGGTCACATCCATTGAAATGCAAATCAAGGAGGTCTTTGATGCGGAAGCGCTCGCGCTTACGCTTGATGAGAACTTATCATCAAATGATTTGNNGTGATGCAGAAATCCAAGCAAATCGGTATTTTAAAAGCGATGGGCATCCAAGATCGTGACGCTTCACTCGTCTTTTTATCAGAAGGATTCATTTTAGGAATCTTTGGTGCAATCGGCGGAGTATTACTCGGATTAGGATTATCGTACTCGTTCACGACGTTCGCTTTGAATCCTGACGGTACTCCTGTTGTTCCACTCAACATTGATGGTGGATTCATCTTCTTATCTGGCATGATTGCGCTTGTTGCATCCACATTGGCATCACTCATACCAGCAATCAAGTCATCTAAACTCACAGTCATCGAGGTGATCCGCAATGCCTAATATCATCTCACTTAAGAATATCAACAAAGTATATGGACAAAATACAGCAAATCCGACTCAAGTCTTGTTTGATCTTTCTTTGAGCTTTGAGGAAAGCACATTCAATTCAATCATCGGTCAATCGGGATCAGGGAAATCAACACTGCTCAATATTTTAGGAACTTTGGATAAAGCAACATCCGGAGACGTCATCATCAACAATAAAAACACCCAGCAAATGAGTAAAAATGAGCTATCGAGTTTAAGAAATGAATCGATTGGGTTTATCTTCCAATTTCATTATCTGTTACCAGAATTTACTGCGTTGGAAAATGTGTTGATGCCTTACCGCATCTCCAAAAAACAGATTACCAAAGAAGTACAAGACAGAGCGGAAGAACTTCTTGAAATCGTCGGTTTGACGAAGGTTAAAAACAATCTCGCCATCAACATGTCAGGCGGACAGCAACAAAGAGTTGCGATTGCACGCGCACTCATCAATAATCCTAAAATCATCTTGGCGGATGAACCTACAGGAAATCTGGATTCAGATTCTACAGAACAGGTTTATGAATTGCTTAGAGAAATCAATAAGCGTTATCAAACAACATTCATCATCATCACTCACGACAGGCATATCGCTGAAAAGGCGGATCGCATCGTCGAAATCAAGGATGGACGCATTCATTTGGATATTTCAAAAGCATAAAACAAAAAAAGCTTCAAACAGGAAAAATCTGTTTGGAGCTTTTGTTATTAATCGACGATGACTAATTGAGGGTTTAATCCTTTAAGCGAATACTTGACGTATTCAACCTTATTGACGGCTGTTCCACCATAACTGACACTGTATTCAACCTTCAAATAAAGATTGGGTTCACCAACAGATACGAATGGAAGAGGTTTGACAGGCAAGTGATAATTGAATTCAATCGCAATATTTTTTTGATTCTCAGTGATTGTAACTCTATTGCCCACAGTTCTCATATCTGCCCAATCGGTTTGCAGCAGCGGCGTGATGAAGATGGAATTGATCGTATAATTCGGATTTGCTTCATACCAAATATCGAATGTATAATATCCGCCTACCCACAATTCGGAATCTACTGGCTGATACGCATTCTTCAACTCAGCCCATTCAACAAAGATTTCAAATCCTTGAATTTCATCAATATCCTTAAATTTCTTAACATAAACTGTTTCTGCGGTTTCTTCAACATCAAAGTATGCGATCCTGTTGGAAGTATATGAACCGATATAAGATACAGCAACCAATGTCAAAGGCGCTAAAATAATAAATGACATCACGACAACAGTTAATCTATTTCTGTGCAACCAAGCCCAAAAGCCCTTTTTTGTTTCTAATTTTATGTTTTTCATGTAATGTTTGTACTCCTTCACCATGTCCTCATTTCTTATTATACAGTAAAAAGAAAAAAAGAAAAGTATAAACAAAAAACTACCACGGTTTCTTCATTGACTTGATATGTAAAAATAGGGTATAATGAAATGGTACATGATGTATATGACAATTTGATGTTTATCAATTGTTCAAAATAAAATAAATGGAGGTGTTAGAATGTTACCAGTAGCATTCACTGCTTTAGAAGCAGGTATCTCCGTTTTGCTAGCAATCATTGGTCTTGTCGTAGGATATTTTCTTCGTGTTTGGCAACGCGAAAAAAACCTGAAGACAAGCCGAGAATTGGCCGAAAAAATTGTTGAAGACTCTAAAAAAGAAGCAGAAAAGTCGAAAAGAGAAAGTGTTTTAGAAGCAAAGCAGGAAATATTTGCGTTACGCAAGGAATTTGATAATGATTTACGCGAACGCAGACAAGTCGTGGTTAACCTTGAAAACAAGGTATCACAGCGCGAAGACACGCTGAATCGTCGTGCACTACATCTAGACAAACGTGAAGAAACGTTAGGTTTACGTGAAGAAAAGCTCGATGAAAAGAAAGAACAACTCGAACAATTAAATAGCAAAGCGGAAGAAGTTTTAAAACAGCAAGAAGACAAACTGATGGAAATATCAGGCTTTTCAATCGATGAAGCCAGAGAAATCATCATGTCAAGAGTAAGAGAAAGCCTTTCCGATGAAATCGCATCCTACATCAAGGAAGAAGAGGAAAGAGCGAAAGACGAAGTACAAGGACGCTCTAAACAGCTGTTGGCACTCGCAATCCAAAAATATGCTAGTGAAACAACAACAGAAAGAACTGTGTCCGTAGTTGATTTGCCAAACGATGAAATGAAAGGCCGCATAATTGGTCGTGAAGGACGCAATATTCGCACCATAGAGGCATTAACAGGTGTTGACCTGATTATTGATGATACTCCTGAAGCAGTCGTTTTAAGTGGATTTGACCCGGTCAGAAGAGAAATTGCCAAACGCGCATTAAGCACGTTAGTCTCAGATGGTCGCATTCATCCAGGCCGTATTGAAGAAGTTGTTGAAAAAGCCAGAGTTGAAGTGGATATGTTTATCCGTGAAGCCGGCGAAGATGCAGTATTCAAGGTTGGAATCGGAAGAATCCATCCGGATTTAGTTAAATTATTAGGACGTCTAAGCTTTAGAACAAGCTATGGTCAAAACGTATTGAAGCATTCCATTGAAACAGCATTTCTTGCAGGTAAATTAGCTGCAGAAATCGGTGAAGATGAAATGTTGGCACGCCGTGCCGGCTTGCTGCATGATATCGGTAAGGCTACGGATCATGAAGTTGAAGGCGGACACGTGGAAATCGGTGTCAATATCGTCAACAGATATAAGGAACCTAAAGAAGTTTCAGATGCGATTGCATCGCACCATGGAGATAAGGATGCAGAAAGCATTATTGCTGTGCTTGTTGCAGCAGCAGATGCATTATCAGCAGCACGCCCAGGCGCACGCTCTGAATCTATGGAAAACTATATCAAGAGATTGGAACAATTAGAAGCCATTTCCAATGAAATACCAGGCGTTGAAAAATCGTTCGCTATTCAGGCAGGCCGTGAAATCCGTGTGATTGTGAAGGCAGATCAAATCGATGATTTATCAACCTTTAAGGTCGCTCGTGAAATCAAGGAACAGATTGAAGCGAAGATGACATACCCAGGAACAATCAAGGTTACCGTCATTAGAGAAACACGCGCTACAGACATTGCAAAATAAGAGGCTTAGGCCTCTTTTTGTTCATATGAAGTGAAAGAAGGAATTATATGAAAATTTTATTTATCGGTGATATTTATGGAAAGCCCGGCATCGAGATGCTTACGGAGCATTTACCTCAATTAAAAGACGATTATCGCCCAAATTTGATTATTGTCAATGCTGAAAATGCATCAAATGGCAGAGGGGTGAGTCAAAAAAACTATAAGGAAATCATGAGTCTGGGCGTACATGCCATGACCATGGGAAACTGGGTCTGGGGAAACAAGGAACTTTTCGAATTTATTGAAGATTCCAAAGTCATCCGTCCTTTTAACTTCAGGCAAGCACCAGGCAAAGGCTATCTGACATTGAATTTCAATGGTCAGAAGATTCTTGTGATCAACGCGCTTGGAAGAACATTCATGAATGCGAATATGGATTGTCCGTTCATTGGAATCGATAAGATTTTAGAAACTGAAAAAGCGGATTATACCTTGGTGGACATTCATGCGGAAGCAACCTCTGAAAAGGTAGCCTTAGGTCATTATTTAGATGGCAGGGTCAGCGCTGTTGTCGGNNGATATCGGCATGACAGGTCCGCTCAATGGGGTCATCGGTGTAACCAAAGAAATTGTTTTTGATCGATTCTTGAATGGGTTCTCCATTCCCAATGAAGTTGCGCCTGGTCCGAAACAATTGAATGCAGTCATCATGGACTTGGCCAAAAAGACAATTAAGCGTATTCATATCGAAAGCGAAACAGTATAGTGCATACTGTTTTTTCATGTATAATAAACAATAGGTGATTAAATGAGCAGCGTAGATCTTGATAAATACTTCAAACCTGATTTGAATCAGGCGAGAAAAAGAAGTAAAAACACAATTGAAGAGCTTAAATTTGATTTGAGCGACGCGCACTATAAAATAGGAATCGGCAAGACATACATGGTTCAAACATTCGGATGCCAAGGAAACGAAGCTGATGGGGAAACCATGGCTGGTATTTTAGAATTGATGGGCTTCACAAAGGGATTATCCGAAGATAATGTCGATGTGATCATCATCAACACATGCGCAATCCGTGAAAATGCCGAACTGAGAATCTGGGGAACCTTGGGAAGACTCAAGGCTTATAAAAAACAAAATCCAGATTTGATTTTAGCGCTGGCAGGATGCATGGCTCAAGAAGAAAATGTCGTGGAACGCGTATTGAAAAAATATCATCACGTCGATATCATTTTTGGCACGCACAACATCCACAAACTTCCTGAATATATTGAGACAGCGATGTTCTCAAAAGAAAAGGTTGTTGAAGTCTACTCGCAAGAGGGAGATATCATAGAAAATCTTCCAAAGGTCCGCAATCACAAGTTCAAAGCCTGGGTGAACATCATGTTCGGCTGTGATGAATTTTGTACATATTGCATCGTTCCCTACACAAGAGGCAAGGAAAGATCGAGATCAAAGGATGAAATCATTCATGAGATCAAAGAGCTTGTTGAAACAGGATATAAGGAAGTTACGTTGCTTGGTCAGAATGTGAACGCTTATGGCAAGGATTTCCAAGATCAAAATTATACGTTTGGAGATTTGCTCAGAGACTTAGACGGTCTTGGCATGAAACGGATCAGATTTCAAACCTCGCATCCCCATGATTTAGATCAAAAAACGATGGATGCCATGCGTGATGGAAAATCCATCATGCCGCATTTCCATCTGCCGGTACAATCCGGAAGCGATTCAGTGCTCAAAAGAATGAATCGGCATTACACAAAAGAATCCTATTTAAAAGTGCTTGCTGATTTGAAAAAAGCAGTACCCGGGATTGCGGTAACCACAGATATCATTGTCGGATTTCCAGGTGAAACTGAAGAGGATTTTCAAGACACACTAAGACTTGTTGAACAGGCGGATTATGAAGGTGCATTTTCTTTCATCTTTTCAAAGAGAGAAGGAACTCCTGCAGCAAAATATATAGATGACACGCCTGAAGAGTTGAAGAAGGAACGTCTTTATCTTTTAAATGAGAAAATCAATCAGGGATACTTAAAAGGAAACCAAAGATTCTTAAATCAGACCGTCAAGGTTTTAGTCGATGGTGTTTCCAAATATGATAGTGACATCCTTGCAGGTTATACGGAACACAATAAACTTGTCAACTTCAAGGGTGATTCCAAATGGATCGGCCATATCGTCGATGTAAAAATCACTGCAGTCAAGACATGGTTCATGCTGGGAGAAATCGTATGACAGAAAAAGAAAAACTGATTCAAATGATTTTAGAAAATGAAGATATTCAACGCTACAAGCGCATCGAAAAAATCATTAACAACAACAAGGATTTGAAGTCTAAAATCGGTGAATTGAAATCGATTCAAAAGCAGCTGGTGAATGCGAAAGAGATCAACAAGACCGAAGCTATAAAGACATTTGAAGCACGCTATCAGGAGCGTTTGGATGAGATAGAAAGCTATCCTTTGATGTCGGATTATTTGGCTTTACAAGGCGACATTAACGAAATGCTCCAAGCCATACAGGATATACTGCAAAATGGCATTGAAAGTGATTTTGAAAAAGATTAGGCCAAACAGGCCTTTTTTATTTATAAAAGGGTCAAAAAACTTGATAAAAAATAAAAAACATTGTATGATTAATACAAAGAGTTCTATTGGAGGTATAGCATGCCAAGACTAAATCGTGCGAGTAGCGTTACCGTTGGAAATAAGGAATTAATCGTTGAAGATTTGTTAAAGACAATTATTTATTTACCTGCTCCACAGGTACAAAATTTCTTTGATGAAATCGGGTTAACCATCCCTCGCGAAATCAGAATGTACGTCCTTAGAGAAGTGCTCAGAGAAAAGGTTATTGAAACTAGAAAATCGAGATTGACATTGGCAGATGAGATTAACTATCGTTTATCCTGGTATACGGAATTTACCGAAACCCAGCTCGAAAATCTTTTGGTTTTTTTCGATGACCCTAAGATTGATAAAGAATTCTTAGAAGATTTTTGGACTGATTTATTATCATACATGGTTGAAAAAAAAGTGGCTCCAAAGGACTTGAAGCGACTTATGGATATGAGTTTGACGCATGTCAGGGCAGTTGGTCTGCAACTTCCGGATATGAAGACATATAATAGAGATCTTAAGAGCTTATTTTTTGATGCTCCAGGTAAGATTGATGGGCTCACCCCTTCAAAATTCAGACCGGTTTTATATAAGAGTTCAACTTTGACCGAGATTAGAGACTTAGGTACTAAATATGAAGTTGAAGTTCCAAGGAGATTGAAGAAAGCAGAACTTGCGAATATCATCATTCAGGAACTCAAGGATCGAAACAAGTATTCTGAAAACGAAGAAACAAAAATTAGAGGTATGAATGTTTTGATGATGCAGCGTTACGCGATTGATCATGACATCAAGGCTTCCACTGAACTTAAAAAAGAAGAAATCATCGAATATATTTTAGCGAATGCAAAGGAAACCAAGGAATCCTATTTCATACCGGAATCCCCTCAAGTCTACGAAAAAGAAGTTCATGAGGTTGTCGCGGATGTCAACCCTCCAAAACTGGCAAAGAAGGAACCTACCGTTGTTAAAGCTCCTGAAGTTGTTCAAGAAGAGCCAAAACCAGAACCGGCTCCAGAACCAATCGTCATCCAAGAAGTTCCAGAAGAAAAGGTTGTTGAACAAACTCCAGAACCGGTTGTTGAAAAGAAAGTTGAAGAAAAGAAAGTCGAAGAAAAAGTTGAAGAGATAAAGGAAAAAGCTGTCATCAAGGAACCTATCAAAGAGATTTCGACACACGTTGAAGAAGATAAGCGTATCCAATATGTTCAACAAAATATCGATATATCCGAGCTTGTTTATGAAATCAAGAAGTTGAGAGAAGCGATTGAACTTGCCATCGTTCCAAAAGAAAATACTGCAGTTCAAGTACAAGAAGAAAAGAAACCTGCAATTATTGATGCTGTACCATTAAAGACGAAAGCAGATCAAAAAGCAGTTGTTCTCAATTCAGCGGAATTCTATGGCGATCCAAAAACATTAAAGAGGATCGTTGAAGATGATGAAGCGAATGAACGTGAAAAACTTGTAGAAAGTCAGAAGGCTACATCTTCAATCGGAACCGGTACGCAGAAATCGAAGATGGATTTGGCAGATGCTCCTGCAGAAGTCAGATTCTTTGCTAAAATGTTCAAAGGTATTGGCTTATTCTTATTCAAGTTTCTCAAATTCATTTTGAAATATGTTTTAATCATTGCAGCTATCGCAGCAGTCATCGTGATTCTATATGCAGTTTTGGTATACTTCGTCACAACACTGACCTTCTTACAAGGTGTTACTGATTTCTTCAATAATCTTGGTGGATTTGGAATCATTACAAGAATTCATGGATTACTTGCTTCGCTCGGAATATAAAATAGATTTTTAAGGGGGCAACATGGAAAAACAAAAATATACCCCAATGATGCAACAATATCTCGAAATTAAAGAAGACTACGCAGATGCGATAGTCTTTTTTAGACTTGGTGATTTTTATGAAATGTTCTTTGATGATGCGATCGTCGCATCCAAAGTTCTTGAAATCGCACTGACATCCAGAGATGCCGGAGCCAAGGTTCCGATGTGCGGTATTCCTTATCATGCAGTTAAGCCCTATGTGCAAAAGCTGATTGAAAAAGGATTTAAAATCGCGATTGTTGAACAGGTCACTGAACCGGGCAAGGGCCTGGTGAAGCGTGAAGTGATCAGACTGATTACTCCAGGTACTGTTTTAGAGGATGGTATTTTGGATGCGAAGACCAATAATTTTATCGGAAGCGTTCTGCTCACTGAAAAGGGATATGCATTGACCTATGTTGATATTTCAACGGGTGAGTCTTATCTCACGGATAGCTTGGAAAAGAAGCAGGTCCTGGATCTGATTTTAAGCTTGGATATCAGAGAGGTTGTCGTGCCGCTAAGGTTTGATGAAGATTTTATCAAGAGTCTGAAAGAAACTGAAAGACTCGTATCCTATAGCGATGACTACCAGATCATCGAACATCCTTATATCAAGCATTTGGAACGAGAACAAAAGAGAGCAGTTTCACATTTGCTCAACTATTTAGTCAATACGCAAAAGCAGATGATCAGTCATATGATGCCTTTTAAGGTTATCGAAAGACTTGGACACATGCATACGGATTATCGTGTGAAGAAACATCTTGAAATCGATGAATCCTTAGTGAATAATTCTGAAACGACTGTGAATCACTGGTTGAATGAATGTCAGACCGCGATGGGTTCCAGAATGCTGAAGTCGATGCTCAATCACCCTCTTTACGATATGAAGGTGTTGAACGATCGTTATGATTTAATTGAAGCTTTATCTCCATATCAACCAAGAGAACGTACGATCAACCATTTAAGATATATTTATGATATCAACCGCATTGTCGGAAGAATCGCATTCAATACCGTAAACGCGAGAGATTTATTTCAATTGAAGGAAACGTTGAAACAGGTTCCTGATTTGATTGAAGCTTTGAAGCTTTTCAAGCATTCCAAACTCGATCAAATCATAAGTGAGATGAATCCGCACTTGGAACTCCAGACATTCTTGGAAAGTTCCATCCACCCGGAACCACCAATCACGTTGAAAGACGGAGGAATCATCAAGGAAGGATTCAATCAAAAGCTTGATGAACTCAGAGATATCGATCTTCATGGGCAAACCTGGCTTTCAGAATTTGAATCCGATGAAAGAGAACGCACGGGCATCAAGAATCTGCGAGTCGGATATAACCGTGTTTTTGGTTATTATATTGAAATATCCAAAGGAAACTCGCTTTTGGTGAAGGATGACTTCGGGTATGAGAGAAAACAGACCTTGGCGAATTCAGAGCGATACATCACGCCGATGCTGAAGGAAAAAGAAGATGATCTTCTGCATGCGAAGGAAAGAAGCATATCTCTAGAGTACGAATTATTTAAAGAAATCAGAGAGTATGCATTGGCATTCACATTCAGTCTGCAGGAATTATCAACAAAGATCGCTCAAATCGACGTCTTTTTAAGCTTGGCGGTTGTCGCAGAAAAATATAACTTTATTAGACCTATCCTTCATGAAGAGAGAACAGTGGAAGTACTCAAGGGCAGACATCCTGTCGTTGAACGGTTTACCAAGTTCGTCGCCAATGACGTAATCATGAGAGACTCAGAAATCTTTTTAATTACCGGTCCGAATATGAGCGGTAAATCAACATACATGCGCATGTTTGCAGTCATTGTCTATCTCGCTCAAATCGGTTCCTTCGTACCTGCTGAAAAAGCGGTATTGCCAATCTATGATGCGATATTTACCAGAATCGGATCATCAGATGATTTATCTGGCGGTAAGTCAACATTCATGGTTGAAATGGTTGAATCCAATGAAGCCTTGACCAAAGCGACATCGAAAAGCTTGATTTTATTTGATGAAATCGGAAGAGGCACTGCAACCTATGACGGAATGGCGCTCGCGCAAGGTATGATTGAATATATCCATGAGAAGATTAAAGCGCAGACCTTGTTCTCCACTCACTATCATGAATTGACGGTTTTAGAAAACAGTCTTCCAAGATTGACGAATTTATGCGTGAAAGCGAAGGAAGAACATGACACGATGGTATTCCTCCATCATGTTGAAAAAGGAACCACCGATAAATCTTACGGAATCCAGGTCGCATCGCTCGCACATCTTCCTAAGAGCTTGATCACCAGAAGCAAGCAGATTTTAGAGAAGCTTGAACAAAAAGAAAATAAAGTTGTTCTAGATTTATTCAACTATGAAAAGTTCGAAGAAGAAAATATCCAAGTCATCGATTCCAACAAGGTAGAAATCCTAGATGAAATCGAACGCATGAATACCGATCATCTCACGCCGATCGATGCTTTACTTTTACTAAAGCATCTTCAAGACCGGATAAAAAATAAAAAATAAGGAAGTCATTCATGTCAATCATCAAACAGATGGACAACAAATTAGCGAACATGATTGCTGCCGGCGAGGTCGTTGACCGCCCGGCATCTGTCATTAAGGAGCTTGTTGAAAACTCAATAGACGCCAAAGCTTCAATTATTTCCATTGAAGTTTATGACATGGGCATGAAGTCCATGATGGTAACAGATAACGGCTCCGGTATGGATTTTTTGGATGCGCATAAAGCTTTTGACAGGCATGCGACCAGTAAAATCATGGAAGAGTCTGATTTAGGTCATATTGGAACCTTGGGATTCAGAGGTGAAGCGCTCGCTGCAATCAGTTCAGTTTCTAAAGTGACACTTAAAACCAGACAGGAAAACGCTGAAGGTATTTTTGTTATTTATCATGGAGGACATTTTGTTCAAGACGGGTCCGCATCATTAAATAATGGTACTGTTGTTTTAGTTGAAGACTTATTTTATAATACACCAGCAAGATTTAAATACATCAAATCGGATTTGGCGGAGCGGCAAGCAATCATTGATATTTTTGACAGGTTGGCATTGGCGCATCCTGAAATTCGTTTTTCATTATCCATCGATGACAAAAAAATCAAGGAAACCTATGGAAATAAGGATTTTTACAGCTTGATTGATCAGATCTACGGATCTAAAATGACGGAAGGCATGACTGTTTTCGAGCATGTTGTTCAAAAAATCAAGATCACCGGATATCTTTTGAGTCCTCAAATCGCGAGATCCAGAAAAAAAGATGTTTCTATTTTCATTAATGGCAGATATATCAGAAACTATCCATTGGTTCAAGCGGTCGTTGATGGATATCACGGATTCATGATGGTTGGAAAGTATCCGATCGCGCTGATTCACATTGAAATGGATCCTTCGCTTTTGGATGTGAATGTGCATCCTCAGAAATACGAAGTCAAGTTTGTCAATGAATCCATTTTGTCTTTCCATATAGAAACTTACGTTAAGGATAGTTTGAATAAAAAAATTCATATGATTCCTGAAACGTTGAAAAACATCCAAAAGGGTGAACAAGAAACCTTCACGAGAGAGTCTTTGAACTTTGGTGAAAGTATCATCATGGAAGAAAAGCCATTCCTACCTGAAAATGAATCCAACTTGGAAGATAAAATTCCTGATTTGGACTATATCGGTGTTTTTTCTGGAACTTATCTTTTATTTCAAAATGAAGATGGTCTCTATTTGATGGATCAGCATGCTGCTGCAGAGCGTATCCGTTACGAGCACTATTTCAAAGCATTGGCAAATCCGAATCCAGCCATAAAGCATTTACTATTTCCAAGAGAGATACAACTCACAAAAGAAGATTTGGAAACAGTTCAAGAACATAAAGAAATCTTTAAGAAATACGGATTCATCATCAATGATCACATTGAGATAGAAGGACTTCCTGTCTGGCTTTTAAATCATGAAATTGATTTAGCGATTGAAGCGATGGTTACCATGCTCACAGAAAAGAAAGAAATCAATCTTTCAATCTTAAGAGACCGCTTGGCCAAAGACATCAGCTGCAAAGGCGCCATTAAGGCGAACAAATCTTTATCTATGTTAGAAATCAATAGTCTTCTTATCCAGCTTCGAGCATGTGAAAATCCTTATACATGTCCGCATGGAAGACCAACATTGATCAAACTTACCAATTATGAGATTGAACGCATGTTCAAGCGGGTGGTCTGATGAAAAAAATCATCGTCATCGTCGGTCCGACCGGATCCGGCAAGACAGGATTATCCATCAAATTGGCTAAAATATTAAGAACAGAAATCATCAATGGAGATTCTGTACAGATTTATAAAGGACTCGATATCGGTTCCGCTAAAATCTCAGATGAAGAAAAACAAGGAATCAAGCATCATTTACTAGATATCAAAGAACCTGGAGAACCCTATAGCGTTTACAATTTTCAACAGGATGTGAGAGCCTTGTTTGACAAGATTGAGCTTCCGATGATTGTCGGAGGAACCGGTTTATACATCAAGGCAGCTTTATATAATTATGAATTTATCGCAAGTAGCAAAAATCAGGATTTCGAAGAAACCTATCAAGAGATGACCAATGAAGAAATACATCATAAACTGTTAGAACTTGATCCATTTGTCACCGTGGATGTCGGTAACAGAAGAAGACTACTCAGAGCGCTCGAGCTCGCGCTTGATGGCGATTTTAGATCACTTAAAACAAAGAAAGATGAATTGCTATATGACGCCTTAATTATTTATCTTGACTTGGACCGTTCCATCCTTGAAGAAAGATTAAGAGTAAGACTTGATGATCAGCTTAAAAAAGGGTTTATCGAAGAGGTTCAGGGATTAAAGGATAAAAACATTCAAGTTAACGCCATCGGATACCGGGAACTTAAACAATATCTTGATGGAATAAAAACGCTTGATGAAGCGAAGGAAGAAATCATCCACGTGTCAAGAAAGCTAGCGAAAAAACAAAAAACCTGGTTCAAAAACCAGATGCATCCGATCATGATGGATGCATTAAGTCCAACGCTCTTTGAAGATACATTAAAAATTATTCAAATATTTTTGAAGGAGAAGCCATGAAAATATACTTAATCGGCATGCCGGGATCCGGTAAAACAACCATCGCCAGAAAACTAGCCAAGCAATTGAATTACACCTATATCGATTTAGACGGCATGATTGAAAAGGATGCTAAAATGTTCATTGAATTTATCTTTGAGAAGTATGGAGAAGAAAAATTCAGAGCGCTTGAAACAAGTGCTCTTAAAGAAATTAATCAAGACAATGTGGTTGTTGCCTGTGGTGGCGGAATCGTCACCAAAAAGGAAAACAAGGTGTTGATGAACGGCATCAAGTTTTATTTGGATACCGATATCGACGTCATCAGAAAAAGACTGGAAACAGATTATCAAAGACCGCTATTGAAATCACATTCCTTAGAACAGCTTTTTGATGACCGTTTTATGAAGTATCAGGATTTTGCAGATGCCATCGTTTCTAACAATTATGATGTAGAAACAACTGTCAAGGTCATTTTGAATTATTTGAAAAACGAGGTGAACCTATGAATATTTTATTGATCCACGGACCCAATTTGAATATGCTTGGAAAAAGAGATCCCAAGCTTTATGGAAGTATGACGCAAGCAGAGCTGTTTGAAGTGATTGTCGATACCTTTCCAAAGCACGAATTCACCTTTTATCAATCCAATTATGAGGGTGAGCTGATCGATGTGATTCAAAACTCATTATCAGAACCCTATGATGCGTTAGTCATCAATCCGGGTGCTTTAACCCATACGTCCATTGCACTGCGTGACGCACTTGAACTATTAACCATACCTAAGGTTGAGGTTCACCTTTCAGATATTGATAGCAGAGAACCTTTTAGAAAGCTTGATTATATCCAAGATGTTGTGAATGCCAGATTCATGGGTAAAAAAGAAAATAGTTATATAGAAGCGATCAAGTATTTGACCAACTTGAAGCAAAGCATAAAATAACATCAAAACAATACACAAAATCGAGTCGATCCGGCTCGATTTTGTATGCTTTAAGCCTTAAAACAACAAAATCCGGTTTTTTTCGGTTGTTTAAAGCACATCTTTCATGTATAATAAGAACGGCAAAAACTTCCGAAGGAGTCAGTGGTTCACATGATCAACACAAACGATTTTAAAACAGGACAGACAATTGTATACGATGGTAATATTTACTCTGTGATTGAATTCATGCATGTCAAATCTGCAAACTCTATGGCTTTCGTGCGTGTCAAACTGAGAAACCTAAGAACTGGATCTGTGACACAGACTACATTTAATGCAGGCACCAAAGTTGAACGTGCCCATATTGAGCGCATCACCATGCAGTATCTTTACGCATCTGGTGATACACATGTTTTCATGAATACTGAAAACTATGAACAAGTTGAAATACCAAAGACGCAAATTGAAAATGAACTGAACTATATCTGCGAAGGAACCAACGTCGATGTCAACTTCTACAACGGAACAGAAATCATTGGGGTCACATTACCCGAAAAGGTCGTCTTGAAGATTGTTGAAACAGTTTCTGGTGTCAAAGGTGACAACACCAAGACAAGTTCCCTAAAGGATGCGATTACAGAAACAGGACTGATGGTCAAGGTTCCGATGTTTATTGGAGAAGGCGAAAAGATATTGGTCAATACAGCAGATGGATCTTATGTATCCAGAGACAACACCAAATAATTACCACGTGATCGTGGTTTTTTATAGAGCATTGCAAATTGAATTAGGAGTGAATTAAAAATGGTAAGTACAAACGATTTTAAAACAGGAACAACGATTTTATATGAAGGAAATATCTATTCAGTCATCGAATTTTTACATGTGAAGCCGGGTAAAGGTGGCGCATTTGTCAGATCTAAATTAAGAAATTTAAGAACAGGGTCAGTCACAGATATTACATTCAATGCCGGTACAAAGGTGGAACGCGCTCAAATCGATAAGATCATCATGCAGTACCTTTACGCAAGCGGAACCAATCACGTCTTTATGAATACGGAAGATTACGAACAGATTGAAATTCCAGGAGATCATATCGCTCATGAACTTCAATATATATATGAAGGAGCATCTGTAGAAGTCATGTTTTTCAATGGCTCAGAAATTGTTGGGGTATCTCTACCTGATAAGGTCGTCTTAGAAGTTAAAGAAACGGATCCTGCTGTAAAAGGCGATACGAAAACAAATGCCTTGAAGGATGCCATCATGCAAACTGGATTACTGATCAAGGTTCCAATGTTTATCGCACAAGGCGAGAAGATTATCATCAATACCAATGATAATAGTTATGTTTCAAGAGATAAATAAGTCATAATCATCGAATCAATGGTGCAATAGCTAAATCTCAAGTGCGAACTTGAGATTTTTTTATCATTTAAATTGTAAATGTAAATTTGTTTAATGATGTTGATTCAAATCAAATCATACATGATACAATCATAAGTAGCTGACACAAAAACAGACAAACAAAGGAGAAATTGCTCCATCAAAATAATGTTGAGCAATGATATGAAACACGTGAAACACGATAACAAAATGACGATCATCCTTACCAGTATTCTCATCACACTGACGTTTATCGCAACGCTTGGTGGAATCTTTATGAATGATTTATATCAGGATAATGCACAATTCATTCAAGTTTGGAAAAGTAATGATTTGATCACACTTTTTATTGCTCTGCCCGTTTTGATAGGTTCCATGCTTTACACGATAAAAAAGAAATCTACGTTTTCTCTTTTAATCTGGTATAGCATGATCTGGTTTCTGTGCTACAATTACGCCTTCTATGTCTTTGGAGCATCCTTCAACGCATTTTATCTCATTCACTTATCTATTTATACGTTAAGCATTTTGACGATGATCTTTGCTCTACTTCATTTTCCTATTAAAAATTTACTCATATCCAAAAAGAAATCAGTACTTGATTTCATTGTTGTTGGGATCTTAGTCTTTCTATCAGTGGGATTGTTATCCATTTATAGCATACAATCCTTAAACTTCGCATTCAACGGTGTTTTACCAGCAATCATTACCAACAGCGGTCACGTGACCAGCGTGGTGTTTTCTCTAGATATCAGCATGGTTGTTCTATTCTTCATTCTTGCATCCGTCCTTATTCTAAAAAGAAATTCTTGGGGATATGTCATTGCATTCATTGCTCTGCTCAAAGGTGTGGTCTATATGATGGTTTTAACTTACGCATCAATGAATACAAACCCTGCTGAAGTTCCAATATGGGTGTTTTTAGGGTTTTTGACTTTAGTCTCACTGGTTTTTTTGTCTGTCCAACTTAAAAAAGTAATTCAAACCACATAAATACAACTTTTATATAGCAATCCTCATTTTGATGCAACTTTCAAACAGTGAAATCAAAAATTCATAAATCATCACTATCCCCATTCCGATTCAGATCGATTTGGGGTTGATTTTTTTGGGTTGTCAATCTTCATATATGATATGATAAAAGTATGATATTAAAAAATAATCCATGAGGTCTATCCAATGAATGATGAAACTTTAAAAGAATATTCAGAAATATTGAATTACATTATTTCCTGTGTAAATTTGTATGGCATGATACACGAATCGCGTTTTTTAACAATCTATAACAGACACCATCTTTCACACCCTATTCAGTCTTTGCCTGCATTCAGCGATGAATTGTTGAACTCCAACCACGTTTACCAAGAAAAGCAGTTTTTCATACACGAAGCTATTTATTACGATCGTGAAATGTCCAAGCACTTGAAAATGACCAACAACAAACCTTACTATCAACCCAGTAGAGATGAACTCTTGCATTACTTGGATGATTTTTACTATGAAAAGACTGCTGAATATCATACTCTCAATCGTTTGATCAAGACACGTCTTGTTCAAAATAATACCAAACTTGCTGATGATATCATGGATGATATTGCCTTGCGTGGACTCTCTCATGCCAGTCTTAAGTACGCACTCTATGAATTTGAACGGAGGCATGTTGAAATCAAAAAAGAGAATATGAAAATCTTGATTCAATCCATCATGAACTTCTATAATCATTCAAGAATGTGGGAAAACAATGGTTTCACTCCGAATGAACTTAGAAAACTTTCAATTCATGGATCCATTAGTACTTTGAATGCTCCATGTCCATGTGGAAGCGGGAAAAAATATAAGCATTGTTGCTATTCAAAAGATCAACAAAGCTTAACTGATGATCAGTTGTTTTTCGAAGATGTTTTCGTTTTTACAGATGAAGATAAAGAGAAATTCATCAAACAAATGAATCGTGAAGCGGACCGCATTGTTTGGCATACCGCACTTTACAAATCGCCATCCATCAAGGATTTAATCAAGGAAATTTCCAATCGATTTATTGAAATGATTCTCTACGAAAAACCCCAGGATGTTGTTGGAGCTCTTGCTCTCATCCTTTATGAAAAACATCAAATTTCTGCTAAAAATACACCAACAGAAAGGATATTCAGAGATTTACGTATTTGGGGAAGAAAAAAATTCATTTTGGAACTTAAAGCAATGATTGAAGACATGATGATGGTTGAAGAAGAAAGAAGTGATGATTCATCAATCATTAATCAGTTCATCCAATTGTTTGATAAATATCAATATGAACACTTAAATGAAATACCGAAGCGTGTAACTTACCGATTTTTAACTGATCTTCAAAATAGAACGAAATTTAATCCAGAACTTTGTGAGGAAATCAATACGTTAGCGATTCAAGTCTTGAAATCCGAGGTGCCGGTGAATGTTGTTGATTTTTATAATTTGGTGATGTTATGTCCGCATGCTTATGTCGCAATTAGTATGTTATTGACAGTATCTTCAAAAGAACACCATTTGTCATTATTGAAGGCTTATGTGAATGCTTACGAAATAGGTAATCGTGAAGTATTCTTAAATCCTCCAAAACAATTCACGCGTTATGATCTACACAAGGAATATATCTTAGCATTGGATTCCATTGGTCTTCTCTATAAATCCGAAAATAAATACAAAGAAGCAATACCATTTTATGAAAAAATGATACGTTACGACGATGAAGATCGCTTTGGTGCGAAGGAATCCATCCTGATCTGTTATATCTTCACAAAACAAATCGAATTGTTTGATCGCAAACTTCAAGAACTGCCAGATGATTCCATCTATAAAATGATGTTAACACTCTCTACGAAAATCATGATGCAGGAACCGTTTTATGGTGATTATTTAAAGATTTTAAAGCGCAGTAAAGAATTGCTCGATGCATTATGTGGAGTGATTGAACCAGAAGATATTGAGATGGATGAACCAGTTACATTATTTCTCGAGGATTTTTATATGTTTCTCACTTCAAATAAATCAGTCATAAAACCATTGATCCAAGTACATCTTAATGGGCAACCTACAATGACTCAATGAGATTTTTTATTACCTCGATATCAATCCAATTGAACGATGAGTATTCTTGCGAGAGCAAAAATTTAACATCACGAAAAGCAACCCAATCTTTACTTGAGGATGTATCAATATGATGTGTCCTCTTTCATTTTTATCTTTTTTTCATCAACGTATCCGTTTAATTCTATGTTATAATATCTTGGGTGAACAAAATGGAACGATTGCAAAAAGTTCTTGCACAGGCAAACATCGCTTCGCGTCGCAAATCAGAGGAATTCATTACCGCTGGACGTGTCAAAGTGAATGGAAATGTTGTGACTGAACTAGGTTTTAAAGTGGATAAAAAAGACAAAATTGAAGTAGATGGAAAACCAATCGAATTGGCTGAACATCTTTATTTTTTGTTAAATAAGCCAGTTGGATACGTTTCTACGACATCAGATGAAAAGAACAGACAAACAGTTTTAGATCTACTGGATCCGGAACTGCGTGGCACGCGTCTTTATCCGGTCGGCCGCTTAGATTTCGACACCGCAGGACTTTTACTTTTGACCAATGACGGTGATTTCACCAACAAGATGACACATCCCGAGCATGAAATCGAAAAGGAATATCTTGCCCGTTGTGAAGGAATCATCATCAGAAAGCTGATTGTTCAGCTCAGAGAAGGCGTTTTAATTGATGGGGATTACATGGCAATACCGAAGAGCGTCAGAGTCATGGAACTTAACAAGGGTCAGCAATCCACACTCCTTTCTATCGTTTTAACAGAAGGAAGAAATAAGGAAGTCAGGAAAATGCTAGAAGCAATCGGACACCCTGTCAAGAAACTGACTCGTATCCGTTATGACGTTTTAACACTTGAAGGTGTAGAACGAGGAAGCTATAGACCTTTAAAACCGCATGAGATCAAAAAATTATACGCAAATTCACAACCAAAAAAATAGATAGATGCTATGTATAGATTAAATCTATGCTATAATTATGGTTGTATGGAGGAAAAACATGCCTGGATACAAATTAGCAATTGACGGACCAGCAGGTTCTGGAAAAAGCACCATCAGTTCATTGATCGCTAAAAAATTGGGATGGACGCATATCGACACCGGTGCGATGTATCGAGCAGTAACGCTTCAAGCCTTAGAACTTGGGATCAACTTGAATGAAGAAGCTCAGTACCGTTTTTTAGAAACCTCCACAATTCACTATGATTTTGATCGGATCTACATCAATGACAGAGATGTTACAGAAGCAATCCGCTCAGAAGCAGTAACCAACAATGTTTCCTTGGTATCAAGCTTTCCCTATGTAAGAAAAAAATTAGTTGAACTCCAAAAACAAGCCGCACAGCATGGCAATATCATCATGGACGGCCGAGACATTGGAACAGTCGTCATACCAAACGCTGACTTAAAAATATTCTTGACAGCGAATGTTGAGGAGAGAGCCAAACGCAGGTATAAGGAACACATTAAAAAAGGAAAGGA
Source organism: Acholeplasmataceae bacterium (assembly GCA_003518475.1). GTDB lineage: Bacteria > Bacillota_I > Bacilli_A > Acholeplasmatales > Acholeplasmataceae > Peloplasma. Next base: position 19,250 of record DOYO01000030.1, on the reverse strand, counting down.
ATCACAGATCTCAAAGGTCATTGAGGACATCGTGATTCGGGACCAAAAGGATTCAACGAGAAAGGAATCACCCTTGCGTAAAGCGGATGATGCCATCGTGCTAGACACAACTTATTTAACCATTGAAGAAGTGGTTAATAAAATCATAGAACTGACCGACAAAAAGGAGAACTAACATGGAGTTTAAAATGTTGAAGGTGGGCCAAATTGTAGAAGGTAATGTCATCAAAGTAGAAGAAAATACGATCTACATTGACTTGCAGTACACCACCGAAGGGAAGATTCATTTGGATAATTATGACAAGCCAGCACCACTCACGTTTTTTGGCTTAGTCAAAGAAGGACAAAAGGTTAGAGCCAGAATCCAGAAAATTACGGATGAACCTGCTCAGATCCTTTTATCGCGGTTACCTCTTCTGATTGAAGAAAAATTTGAAAAAATTCAAGCTTTGGTGACTTCTGGTGAGATAGTCAAGGCCAAGGTTAGACAGATACTGGAAAAAGGATTAGTGCTCAGCTACATGGAAAACGAAGTGTTCCTTCCATACAGCTTACTCGATTTCGAACTTGTCAAAGATAAGGATTCCTTAAAGGGCAAGACGCTCGATATTCAAATCATCGAAGCGACTGAAAAGGGAAGATCTAGACGCATTGTCGGATCTAGAAAAGCCATTTTCGAAAAAGAAAGACAAGAAGCTTACGAAGTACGTCTTCAATCCAGACAGCTTGAGCTTGACAAGATCAACACAGGTGATGTGATCAAGGGTATCGTGGATAAGATTGAACCACATGCTGCAACCATCCGTTTTGACCATGTTGTCGGACTCTTGAGAATTTCCCAGGTCAGCCATTATAGAATCGATAAAATCGAAGATGTTTTGTCATTGAACCAAGAAATTGATGTCAAAGTTATTAAAAAAGAAGGAAATCGTCTTGATTTATCCATCAAGGCTTTAGAAAAGACTCCTTATGAAGCATTCTATGATGAACATAAGATTGGCAGCCAAGTCACAGGTACTGTTTTTCAGAAGCTTCCATTCGGAATCATCGTTGAAGTTGCCAAGGATGTCAGAGGACTTCTCCATAAGAATGAATTCTCATGGAATCCAAATGACAATTTCGAAAACTATGTCAAGATCGGTGACCCAATCACCTTAAGCATCATTCAACTTGAACCGAAGAAGGAAAGAATCGCATTAAGCAAGAAATCCCTAGAAGATAATCCATGGAAGAATGTGACTGTTAAGCGCGGCGATATCGTCAAGGCTAAGGTTACCGCAGTTTCCAAGGAAGGCTTGAAGGTTTCTGTCCAAGGCGTTGAAGGAGAAATTCCTTTCAATGAATTATCCAATGAAAAGATTGGAAAGCCAGAAGACTATTTTGCAGCAGGCGATGAAGTTCAAGCAATCATCATCGAAGTTTCCAAGGATACTTGGGTACTTAAATTATCTATCCGTCGTGTATTAGAAAAAGCTGAACGCGCATCCTACGAACAGTATTTGGAAAATGATGACAAGAATCAGAACCAAACGATTGGCGATTTATTCTCCAAAGACTTAAAGTCCAAAAAATAAAAATGTAAAGTAGGTTTTATTATGCCTTATAAGGTAGCAATTGTCGGCCGTCCCAACGTCGGTAAATCCTCCTTGTTCAACCGTCTGGTTGGTTCAAGATTATCGATTACTGATGAAACAGCTGGTGTAACGCGTGACCGCATATACGCTCGAGCTGAATGGCTGACTAAGAATTTTAGAGTCATAGACACAGGGGGCATCGACATTGGCGATGCTCCTTTTTTAAATCAAATCAAAGCGCAGGCGCAAGTTGCGATGGATGAAGCCAATACCATCATTTTTGTCGTTGACGGCAAGAATGGTCTGGTGGATGCAGATCACTATATCGCCAAGCTTTTGTACAAGACGGAAAAACCCGTCATTTTAGTCGTGAATAAGATTGATGACGTCAATCAGATGCAAAATGCATATGAATTTTATGCACTCGGATTTGGTGAACCGATTTGCATTTCCTCGATTCACGGTATCGGCATCGGGGATCTCCTAGATAAAATCATTAGCCATATTACTGAAGATGATGTAAAATATGATGAAGACGTTATCTCATTTTCTATTGTCGGACGTCCTAATGTTGGAAAATCATCCTTGACAAATGCCATCTTAGGTGAAGAACGCGTCATTGTTTCTCCAATATCTGGAACAACGACAGACGCGATTGACACACAGTTTAAAAAAGATAAAAAACAATATGTCGTTATTGATACCGCCGGTATCAAAAAACGCGGCAAGGTTTATGAAAACACAGATAAATATGCAGTCTTGCGCGCACTTTCAGCACTTGAACGTTCAGATGTCGCACTTTTGGTCATCGACGGAGAAGAAGGCATCATTGAACAGGATAAGCACGTCGCTGGTTATATCGATGACTATCACAAAGCAGTTGTTATTGTGGTGAATAAGTGGGATGCCGTCTTAAAGGACGAAAAAACCATGAAGAAGACTGAAGATAAAATCAGAGAAGAATTTAAATTCTTTGAATATGCCCAGGTCGTTTTCGTATCCGCAAAGGATAGGACCAGAATCAATACCATTTTCCCAGCAATCAATCTTGCATATGAAAACTATAGCAAGTCTATTCAAACCAGCATCATCAATGATTTGATTCAAGATGCGGTTGCTATGAATCCTACCCCGATCTTCAATCATGGAAAAGCAGCTTTCAATTATGTCACGCAGGTCGCAGTCAAGCCACCTACATTTGTTCTATTCGTCAATAATCCGGATTTCGTACATTTCTCTTATTTGAGATATTTAAATAATCAAGTCAGGGAGGCTATCGATTTCACAGGCACACCTATAAAACTCTTACTCAGAAAGAAGGCGTAGCATGAAAATCAGTATCATCGGTGGCGGAGCGTGGGGAACGACCCTCGGCCAGACACTCATTGATAATGGACATCAGGTTCTGATTTATGACCTGAATCCAAATGCAGTACAAAAAATTAATCAGCATTTTCATCCGTTTTTCGATACCATCCTCCCGGATGGCGTTGTAGCAACCACCTCTCTTCAGGAAGTTATTGATTTCTCCAATTATTTTTTACTAAGCGTACCCACCAAGGCTGTACGTTCTGTTCTTAAGGAAATCAACCCTTTGCTTAAGAGAAAAGCAGTTTTCATCAACGTTTCAAAGGGCATTGAACCTGATAGCTTGAAGCGTGTCAGCGAAATTGTCGAAGAGGAAATCGAAGCTGCTCATTTAAAAGGCTTTGTGGTCTTAACCGGGCCGTCTCATGCCGAAGAAATGATCTTAAGGAAACTGACTTTATTGGTCAGCTCCAGCAAGGATTTAGAACTTGCTCAAGAAATTCAAACCATCTTCAGCAATGATCAATATCTGCGTGTCTATACATCAGGAGACCTCATTGGATGTGAAGTCGGCGGTGCGGTAAAAAACGCAATTGCAGTCATCTCTGGTGCTTGCACAGGTCTTGGACTTGGTGAAAACGCGAGAGCAGCTGTCATCGCACGCGGTATCGTAGAAATTGTCAAAGTCGTAGAAATCATGGGTGGAAAGAAAGAAACAGCATTCGGATTGACCGGTATCGGCGATCTGATTGTTACAGCATCTTCAGAAAACTCACGCAATTTCATGGCAGGAAAAAAGTTGGGATTGGGATTTTCTGTTGAGCAGATTTATGCTGAACAAAAACAAACAATTGAAGGCTTTAGAACCATTGAGGCGATGCATCACCTCTCAGAGGTTTATCATACAGAACTTCCGATGATTAATGCAGCATATGATATTTTAACAGGTAAATTAGATATCAAGGATGGCGTGACCAGACTGCTGTCTAGAGACCTAAAGTCAGAAGATTTTTGATGAAATGCTTACTTAAGCCATCGATTTAAGGTCAAATAAGAGTAAAGAATTGCAAATTTGGTAAAAATTTGATAAAATATAATCACTTTAAGGAGGAAAAAAAATTGAACAAAACAGAACTAATCGCAGTCGTTGCCAATAGAGCACAAGTAACTCAGAAGGTGGCAGAAGATGTTATTTCCGCGTTTACGGATACAATCTCTGAAACATTGGGTAGACGTGGTGAAAAAGTAGTTGTTACAGGTTTCGGTACTTTTGAAGTAAGAAATCGTGTTGAAAGAACTGGCAAGAATCCAAGAAATGGTGAATTGATCAAGGTTCCAGCACAAAAGTCTCCAGCATTCAGGGCAGGCAAGTTACTTAAGGAAGCAGTCAAATAAGACATAAGGAAAATGCTGATCATCGATCGGCATTTTTTTTATCGTCATATGAAGTCCAAATATTGTTTTTATATGGTGCTATAATGGTGTTAGGTGATAATGAGTGTTAACGACTACCAACACGATCGTACGTAAGATCTCAAAAAATTTCAATACGCTTTTNNACACAATTGTTATTTCATTTGTCTATCCGTCTTTCAGGTCGCGCATACATCACCAATGCAACTTTTCTGGACTATTTATTGACTCCTTCGACTATCTCTATTCTTTTGGTCGTCATGTTTATGCTTTCTATTTATATCACGATTGAGTTGATTTATTTATCCATCATCTTTGAATACGGTCATCAAAATAAGAAAATCAAATTAAAAGAACTCTTCTTAACCGGATTAAAAAAGCTTTATGAAACGGTAACTGCTTACAGGCTCAGGATTATCGGTCCAGCTTTTCTGTTCTTCATTTTGGTAGAGCTTTTTCATGTTGTGGGGATTGCATCGACAATCAATTTGCCAAAAGTGATATTGGATCAAATCAACTCAAGCATTTGGCTGCAGGTAGCACTTGGAGTTTTGATGGTGATGATTATTATCCTCTTTACTGAAACAGCCTTTCATATTCATTTTTATGTCATAGAAAAGCTGCCAACGAAGATGACCATACAAGAAAGCAGAAAACTGCTTAAGGGTAAAAGACTCAGAATGATGTTTGAATTTGTTTTGTTAAATTCCGCTTTAAACGCTGTACTCTATGTTTTTTATATGTTGATGATCTTAACGATTGGCTGGGTGGTCACGTTGATCAAAGGTCAATTATTCACGTTATCGATCATTTTATCAATTTTCTACTCCATCTATATCATTGTCGGTTTTTTAGCGACGATTACCTTGATTCCAATTAATTTCGCTTTTATCCATTCATGGTTTCACAGGGTGAAATCAAGTGAGGTTCTGATTGAACCGATTGATTATGAAAAAATAAAGATATCTAGAAATAAAATGAGTCATCGCTTTAAATATGGAACTATGGTTGTGTTAGTTGTTGTTTTTAGCATCAATCTAGTCAATGTGTTCACCGTTCTTGCAAATCCGAAATCGCAAATAGAATTATTTAATGTCGCAGAAATCGTCGCACATCGAGGCGCATCCTTGGACGCGCCTGAAAATACCATCGTTTCAATCGAACTCGCGATTGAGCAAGGTGCGGATGCCATAGAGATTGATGTCAGAGAAACAAGGGAAGGCATTCCCATCCTTTTCCATGATACAACGACCAGTAGAACGACCGATGATCAAATCAGCCGTATTGTCAGCAATATGACTTTGGAACAAATCAAGGAGCTTGATGTCGGTTCCTGGTTTGGATCTGATTTTAGTGGTGAACAGGTACCAACACTTGAGGAAGCTTTACTGATCATTCAAGGCAAAGCACGCATCTTTATAGAACTGAAGGTCAATACGGAAAACATCAACCAAACGGTCATACAATTGATTGAATTATATGACTTATCATCCGATGTCATTATCTTAAGTTTTAACAAACAACAGTTGATTCAAATCAAAGAAATCAACCCAGAAATAGAAACTTTATTGTTATTGTCTTCGTTTTATGGAGATATAGATGCACTGATCAAAGATAAGCGCATTGACAATTTCGGGTTCTCTGAAAAACTTTTTATTGATAATCCAGGTTATGTCGATGCCATTCATCAAAATTCAAAAAAAGTTTATGCATACACCGTCAATAATGATCAAAAAATAAGCAGTGTTGTCAACAATGATGCCGATGGCATCATTACCGATCGTCCGATTTCCGCTAGGGAAATCGCCTATTCGAAAAACGTCTCGGATGTGTTGCTTGAAATCCTGAATCGATTCTTTAAAAAGGATGATCAGTAACTCAACGAATTCACCCGAAAGGTATAAATGTTGTGCATTTTTGAACAATTTAAAGTAAAATAAAGATGAAGGTGGTGAAAAGATGAGTATTTTCTTAAAAGCTGCTGAAAATGATTTGGAATACATAAAACTTCATTACACACAAATTGAAATGGTTGATGAAAAGAAAAAGAGCTTGTTGCACTATGCTGTATTGGGTTCTGCAATGGATGTCATCAGGTATCTTCTTGATTCTGATATCAATGTGAATATGTCGGATGTCCATGGTGAGACACCTATTTTTGATTGCGCGAGAAAAGGCAAGCTAGAAATCGCTAAATTGCTAATCACTAAGTTCGCCTCCGTCAATATCGAAAACAGACAGGGAGAACTCCCAATCCATCTCGCATCCCATAAGGGCGACCTGGATATGATCAAACTATTCATTGAATCAGGTTCCTATTTGAATAAGAAAACGATGGAAGACAGACTTCCTGTACATTACGCGATTGCAGGCGGCCGTGTTGAAGTGATTCCGTTCCTTTTGAAGGAAGGAAAACAAAACTGGTTCATCAAGGATGGCTATGGCAATACACTGCTTCATCATGCAACGAAGACCAGCTCAGTTCAGGTAATTGATCTTCTACTCAATCAGAATTTAGATCCTAATGCGTTAAACAGCAATTTTGAAACCCCGATATTCAATGCAGTCAGATTCGGCACCATTGACACAGTAAGACTTTTATTGGCAAGCGATGCCTATATCGATATCCATAACAGACGCTATGAAACACCAGTCGATACGGCGATGATTCACGACAAACCTGAAATACTTCAATATATCCATGATTATATGGTGACACCGAAATATGAAAGACTGATTCAAAAACAAGCATTGGCGCTTGCAGTGTTGAATAGAGATCATGTTTATTTAAGAAAGCTGATTGAAAAAGAAACCCCGATGAAAAAAGACAGACTTCAAAAAACAGCTTTGGATTATGCAAAGGAATATAATCTAGCCCTTTGTGTTGGACTTCTCAGGGAAGTTGAAGTCAACGGAAATTAAGAGATGATCAAACAAAAAGGCACTTTTCTTAATAATTAATGTAACCTATCGAAGGTAGCATTAGATAAAAACAGGAAACAAATCACTATAATAGATTAGAGTTTACAGAACAATAAACTCTATTTTTTTATGTAACAGTATTCAAGAGGAAGTTTTTGAATCGACGTAAGTTCAACTAGATTCATCCAAATCAGATTTCACTCACAAACAGTTTATATCTAAACGACGACTAAATATCTAAGAACCTATTTGTTGTATGTTATAGATGATGTATTGTAGAGACAAATGGGTATAAAACTTCTACAAATATCAACATCATCTTCGTCGGAAATAGTATGAATCAACCTAAAAAAAACTTTTTTGTATACATGAAAGATTAATTAAATCTCATTAATTACATGAATTTGCGAGGTTGAAAAGGCAGTTGATGAGACTATAAGAGTATATGGAGATATTCATAGATGCAAAAACAGAAAAAATGTTCGTTCTCAAATAGAACAACCATCTTGTGTAAATAATTCAATTAAAACACAGTCTTTCTTACATGATATAGATAATTGGTGCAAATTACAGTTGCTCTAGCTTTTTGTTTTCGAAGAGGTTATGTGGAAAATCATCACATTTAATGCAAAAAAACTTTTTTTGTAATATTGGGTAAAAACTCTCTTTAAGAATTTTTAGTTTTTGGTTAACATAAAAACATATCATATGGATCAGCAAGCAACTTTTAAACTTCAGAAGACCCTTTTTTATCAAACATTGTTAGTAAAGTTGGCGATAATTATTAAAATCTAGTTAGATGGTAGACTATATTTCTCAACTTAAAAGACTAATTTCAAAAACCTTATTCAAATGGTGTATCAGATGTGCTTTGAGCGGACCAGCCATCACCAGTAGTATCCCAACTTACACTGAATGAGTCTTTTCCTAAACCTATTGAATTAATATCGGTTTCATCCCAAGTATGCGCATAAATAACTACAGCATTTCCGCTGTAAGTCGAAAACTGACTACTATATCTCAGGCTACTGTAGAATTTTTTCGCTACATAAGTTTCATCAATAGATGTTAAAATACCTAAGAAATAAGTTGCATCAGTAATTTCTAAATAATCTTGGAAGGTATACACTGCACCATATGATGACGGATTAATATCTCTGGTATAATTATACGAATATATATTTTTAGATTCATCATAATTATAAAATTTGCCATATCCAGATATTAAACTTAAACCAACAGGAGCTGTAGATGTATCTTGCAAATAAATACCAACAGAATCTCTTCCACCAATATTATCTTTTTCCCCAATACCATTCCAAATACCATATTCACCAGCTGTTCTCCAAATGCTATCACAATTATCTGATCCATCCGCATCATCACAATAAGCATCATTATTCCAGTAACCATAACCACTAAGATACCAACTATTGCTATAATAATCGAAATAAATTGAAACTGTTCCAATTGTGACATCACTTGAATCGGAATTAAGTTTGGCATATGGAATATCTAGCATAACCAAGCCCATTGAATTTAACTTAAGAATCTTTTCCTCTGAACTTAACCTTATGTCAGCCAGTAAAGAATGGATGTTTTGTTCTCTCAGAATATCTTCTTCATCAGTAAAATTTTGTTGTAATCCATAGTATGTATTTACTAAATTCATTTTTGCATCAACAAAATTATACTCCTCATCAATCATGTAAAAAGTATCGGATGAATAAACTCTATTGTCAAACTTTTCGCCCTCTAACTTGCTGCTATTTAAAAATATAAAAGCAACACTAAAAACAAATAATGTAAAAAGAATTAATTTTCTCATATATTTCCCCTCCATAGCCTACCATCTATTTTTGATTATAGCACTAAAACATTAATTGTAAAGGCTTTTTAATATTAGCCTTTAATTGATAAAAATGAAGTATTCGTCAAAAAATATTGGGTTTTCTTGGTTTGAATATATTTATGAAAATATTTTTTTGATCTATAATATTGCTTATATCTGAGTAATCATTAACCTATCGATCTCAATATTTCATTAATATACTAGTCATTTATTGAATTTGCTATCAATTACTGATATAATTCATTCATATAGAAAAAAAATATTTGACCTATTGTTGAGGATAAATATTTTTGAAATACGTATGGGGTGGGAATGATGAAGAAGAAAATTATTTTTATTGTTTTCGTGCTTATTTTTATCATTATTTTTATACTAAGCAGAGACTTTTTTAGTTTTACAAAGAATGGAACGAATTATTACATTAATAATGAGGAATATAGCTACAGCATTGAATCATACAATATAATAAAACAATTATCCCATGATGAATTATCACAGGGCAAAGTAACGCTTTCTGAAGAGTACTCACTTATAATAGAAAATGTTGATTTCATAGAAGATAATAAATACAAATTTAATTTTGTTATTCATAATGATCAGGGTGATTTTAATCAAGGGTGCATTTTTTATTTATATTCATTTGAAGAAGTTGATCGAGATTTTGAGATTGAACTGTTAATTGGCAACACCTCGTATTCGGGTAGTCTTCAGAGTGAGGGTCCGTTTAATAAAGATGGGTTCTATTTTTCAGTTATATTTGATAATGTAAGTGCTAGCATATTAAGTGAAGGGACTATATCCATTAGTTTTCAGGATGCAATTATAACATGTTATGAAAGGAATTGACAACATGAGTTTTTGTGTAAAAAAGCTAAAGAAAAGTTATAATAAAAAAGTAGTTTTAAATGATTTTGACTTTAAAGTGGAAACTGGGAAAAGTGTTGGGTTGTTGGGACCGAATGGTGCGGGGAAAACAACATTTATTAGATGTAGTACCGGATTATCAAAAATAACTGGTGGTGAAATTACATTTAATGGTTTAGATATTAAAACAAATTTTGTTGAATATATTTCGAATATTTCTGTTATATTTGATAAATCGCATTTTTATGAAGACTTATCAGGCAGAGATAATTTAAAGATTGTCTGTAACTTGAAATCATGTGATGTTGCACTTATAGATAAGGTTTCTATCGAAGTAGGGCTTGAAAAAAGACTTGATGATCGAGTAAGAAATTATTCTTATGGGATGAAAAAAAGACTGCAAGTTGCGGCGAGTTTGCTAGGAAGTCCCAAATTAATTTTTTTAGATGAAACATTCAGTGGGCTTGATATTAACGCAACGACATCATTTATAAATATGTTTGATAAAATTCGGAAAGACAATGTTTCTTTAGTGATATCAACTCACAATATTAGTGTCCTAGATAAACTTGTTGATCAGGTGTATATAATTAACAATGGAAGAGTTGTTGGTTTTATTGAAGAAGACAATATTCACGATAAAGTTATAGAAATAACATGCACACAGAAAGAACTTCTGAAGTTAATCGAGCATTCCAAAATACAAGTAGAATTGGTTAAAGAAGAAATAGACAAGATATTTTTAAAGGTAAAAGATTCGGTTACAATGGATTTGATGCATTTCATTATGAACACTAATTTAAAGATAAACAATGTAAAAACCCTTAAATATTTAGAATTCTATTATTCGGAATTATTGGGAGAGTATTCAAATGATCAGATTAATTAAACTATTGAAGGTAGAATTTGCAAAAGTTTTCACTAAATATTTTATATTATTTGCATTTGTATCATGCATGATTGTAATACTTTTTTCCGCTGATAATTTGAATAATCAAGTAGAAACATCACCGCGTGATGAATATTGGATGAGTGAGTTACAAGATGAAATCATAAACATAGATATGTATATTTCTGACAATCCAGACTTAGATTCAAATGCATTGGATGAACTGATTAAGATCAAACAAATTAATATGTATCGAATTGAAAACAATTTGCAACCTACAAAAGACAAGAGTATAAGTGGATTATTAAAATATAATAACATTCTCTATATGATGATAATTATTTCTTCTTTAGTTGTTTCAACACGTATAATTACTGATGAGTTTAAAAATGATTCTATTAAAATGCTAGCTACATATCCATATTCAAGAAAAGAAATATTAACCACGAAATATATAGTTGTTATCATTACTCCTGTACTATTCCTTGCATCATTATTATTTTTCGTTGTACTTATTGGAGGATTATATTTTGGTTTTAAGGATCTTAATTCTACATTTGTTGACTATATCGATGGAAGTATTATTACAGAATTAAATTTAGTGCATTTAGTCAAACAATGGGGACAACAATCATTTTCACTGATTGCAATTAGTTCACTTGCTGTTTTTTTGGGGATTTTGTTTAAAAATGCTTTATTGTCAATTTTGACTAGTGTGCTATCCTACATTTTAGGAACTTATATTACTGTTTTTCTTGTTAATTATGACTGGATTAAGTTCACAATATTTCCTCATCTGAATTATTATTTGTACACATATGATAATATTGACATTCCTGAGTTTTCAAGTGCCTTTTCTTATCTGATTATTTTGTTCTACTTAACTATATTTGTTTTAGGTTCTTATATTGTTTTTGAAAAAAAAGAATTATAATCATGCTTACAAAATACAAAAAAAGACTGCTATTGTTATTCATTTCTTTGATTATTATTTTTTCGATTGTATATATAATAACAATTTCATTTGAAAAAAAAGATATCAATCAGCAGTGGTATTTGGATAATAAAGGTCAGACTATTGGGTTTAGAACTGGAGTGAATGGTGAAGATATAAATTTCTCTTCAACACTTCAAATATCAGATCCAAATAGTATAATTGCAATTATGGATGTAGGAGTCAATTTTAATTTTAATATACAAACCAATCAATTTATAAACGAAAATGAAATTCCTAACAACGGGATAGATGATGATGGCAATGGATTTATAGATGACATATCTGGCTGGGATTTCTATAACAATGATAATTCACAATATGACAATCTTTATGGAGCTAGTCACGGAACTTCACTTATAAATATACTTGTTGGACGCGATGGGAATAAGTACATTCCACTTATTGATAATGTTTCAATATTATCAATAAAAGTTTTTGAAGGTGAGTCATATCGAATTAGTGGTATTATTGAAGGAATTGAATATGCTGAGCAGTTAGGGGCATCCATTTTAATAATGTCTTTTGAATTACTCACTTACAATGAGAGTGTATACACAAAAATGAGAAATAGTGATATGTTTTTTGTTTGCTCGGCAGGCAACAATAATAGTATTGAAGTTAATTATCCAGCCAAATTCAATTTAGATAACATGATTGTTGTTGGTGGAATAGCGAACAATGGTTATCCATATGAAAAAACAAACTTTGGGAGTTTTGTAGATATTTATGCGCCAGCTAAAGATATATACTCAATTGATTCATATGGAGAATATCATTTATATAGTGGAACATCATATGCTGTTCCACAAGTTGCGGCAATTGCTTACTATCTACATGAAACTTTCAATATTCAGATAGCCGATTTGAAAGCACAGATCATTCTAAACTCTAGGATATCCAGTAGAGCTTATTTAAATAACGAATATGTTAGAATTATAGACTATTGCATCATAACTGAAATGACTTGATAAATAATAAAACTATTTTTTGTGGAATTAATTTTTACTTTGTGAATAATCAAAGTAAATATTCGAAGCAAAATATTTGAGGTATTCTTTTTTATGGACAATTTTTCTAATACAATAAAAAATTAAAGACTAAAAAATAGAAGTAAGGATTACTTTTCCGATTAATAACAAATTTAATTTAAACAAAAAGTATGAAAACTACTACTGACTTCAAAACGTGATAATTAGGATAGTATTGATAATTCGCACAATTTTTCAGTTAGAAAGAATTTTTGTACTATTGTTTAAACTTTGAATAATCGATCCAACCGAGTTCCCATCCGTAACCATCCAAGTCAATGAATGATTTTCCATACATCCAATCTTCTGTTTCTTCCTTCGGACGAAGTTCTGTCGCACCATTTTCAATTGCTTTTGCATAAATATAATCAACATCATCTTTGGATTGTAGCATGAGTGAATTGAGTTGAGACAACCTGTGGGGAACGGTGTTCAACTTTGTTTTTGGTGTGAAAGATTCAAAAAATTCAGTATTCAGACACATGAGATAAAGCGTATCCGTCAGTTTGAAAGAAGATGCAATTTCGTTAGAAAACATAGGCTCGAATTTAAAACCGATTGCTTCAAAGAATATCTTGCTCTTTTGAGCGTCTTTCACAGCAACATTCAAAAAATATTGATTAATCATTTTCGTTTGATCTCCTATAATTTATTTTCTTAATCCATTCTTTTCTAACAGGATAAATCTTTGATAATATCGCACCAAGAAGCAGACCTCTGTCTGAGCTTGCTCCTCCGATTCTGGTATTCCATTCAACTCCTTCTTCAAAAGACTTGCTGTTGGCAAGTATATGAAA
>DOYO01000030.1:2616-5458 GCA_003518475.1 Acholeplasmataceae bacterium | reverse complement strand
CCAACCAAATGATCATCACTTAAAACTAAATCTTTAAACCCAAGACCTAAATCAGCGTTCAGCTTGTTAACAACGAGCATTTTGCTGTAGCTTTCAACATATCCGTTATAATCTCCTCCGGGTCTGACTTTTGAATAGATTAAATTTTCATAATCTGCTCTGCTTAAGTTCGGATTTTTTTTCAGTGCTTCATAAAGCCAGATAACAAACATNNATATTTGGAAGCTGGAACAATAAAGATTGTTTCTTCGCCAATGTTTCTAAGTATTCTGGATTATATACCCAGTGAAATCCAAGACTTGCTGCGTTGGCAACCAGTCCGCCAATCAAATAATTATCCATAATGACCTCCTTATATAGTTCATCTTACCTTTTTCATGAATTCTTTAAAAGCAGGATGCTTTGGATGATCTAAAATTTCAGGCAATCCTTGTTCAATGATTTCGCCTTGATCCATGAAGATGACATAATCTGCGAAATCCCTAACAAAGCTCATGACATGTGTAACAAAGATAAAATCTTTCCCTAAACCTTTGAGTTCCTCTACGGCAGATAATACTTCATGCGTCAAAATTGGATCCAGCGAGGATGTAGGCTCATCTAAGAAGATGATATCAGGATTGACGCTCAATGCTCTGGCGATGGAAGCGCGCTGCGCTTGTCCGCCAGATACGTTTTTCGGAAGCTTGTCGACTTGATCGCCCAAATGTAATAAATTCAGATACTTGAGTGCCGTTTCATTCGCGAGTAAAGGATCCATCCCTCTTGTTTTTTCTAATACGAGCGTGATATTTCTTTTGAGTGTCAGATGTGGGAAAAGATTATGATTTTGAAAAACGAATCCGATTTTCTTTTTATAATCTTCCTCTTTGACATCGTGCCCGTTGATGTTGATTTCACCGCTCGAGGGAGTTTCCAAACCAGCCATAAGTCTGATCAATGTTGATTTTCCTGATCCGGAGACACCGATGATAGCAATTGATTTATAGTTTTCTAAAGTAAGATTGAGTTCATGCAGAACTTCGACGTCGTAGGTGTGATTGATGTTTTTTAAGTTGATTTTCATAACGACCACGTCCTTTCAACATACTTGGTGACTTGTGATAAAGGAATCGTGATTGCAAGATAGAGCAGCCACATCAATATATAACCCGGTACGAAGGCGAATGTTTGAGACTGAGCGACTCTGATCGCATAATAGAGCTCATTAAAGCTTAAAACGTTCAGTAGTGCGCTACCCTTGATGATCATCGAAAAGTTGTTCATCATCGGGGGCATCAGGATTCTGATGACCTGGGGAATGATGATATATCTGTATCTTTGGAAGGGTGTGAACCCAAATAAATCCATTGTCATATATTGATCCCTGGAAATACTTGAAAAAGCTGACTTATATACATTTTTCATGTAGGGAGCCATATAAATGACCAAAGCGGTAAATCCTAATGCATTTCTATTGTAGGTGCCGAATGCCGGTCCGATGACAAACGCGGTAATCACGATTAAAACCAGAAGCGGAGTACCGTAGATGATTTCTGTGAAGACATCGGTCAAGGCATTCAGATATTTCATTTTGGATATAGAAAACAAATAGAAGATGAATCCAATAATCAAGCTTCCAAACAAAGACAAAACAGAAACGATAATCGTATTGAGTATCGCTTCAGAAATCATGTCCTGATAGGGGATGAAGGATGAAAATGAAAAGCTTGATGTTTGTCTTAAGACAACGAACAACACAAAGGTTGCTACCGTCAAAACAGCAAGCACATAAGATATTATCCTACTCATTGATGTAGAAATCTAAACCGTATCTTCCAAGATTTTCCAATAGGGTCGCATTCCATTTTGTAGCTAAAACATCATAGAGACCACCCTCATCATCAAAGGTTGCGATGAATGCATTGGCTTGTTCAATCAATTCCGTGTTGCCTTTTTTAACAGCCATGCCGATTGGACTTGAAACAAATGGATCCCAAACAATCATCGTTGTCGACATGTTTGCTTTGTAACCGTCAACAACAGGATTTGCACTCATCAATAAAATATCGGATGTTCCTTGAGCAATCGATTCAACAGCAGTACCTAAATCGGTTGCCTGTGTGACTGTCTTACCGTATGATTGCGGAATAGAAGATGATACCTGTGCAGCAATACCCACATATCTTGCACTTTCAATCGCGAGGAGCTGCTCAACGGTTGAATTTTCATTCAAGTTGTTTGCTGTAGCAAATTCCTGATTGACCAAGGTGATAATCTTGAAGAAAAAATATGGATCAGAGAAGTCTACAATTTCCATACGTGCTGCAGTGATACTCATGGATGCAATTGCGATATCGATTTCACCGGAATCCAGTGCGGGAATGATGGAACCGAAGTCGGTATTGACGATTTCGACTTCACGTCCCAGATATTCGCCTAAAGCTAAAGCGACATCGACAGAAATCCCCATGGGGTCATTATTTAAATCAACAGTTTCAAAGGGCGGATATTTAAGATCCATGCCGACTCTGAGAACTTCAGCATCGCGTTCACAAGCAGATAGTGCAATGGATGCGATTAAAATTGTTAGGATTAAGAATACTTTTTTCATAGCTTTTATTTCCTTTCATTAAGATACGTTTATTATACTAAATTCAGGCGAGATAAGGAAAAGTTTTGCTTCATCCAATTAAAATAAATATAAAAAACACGCATCCTCTCATAGATGAGAAGTCATGCGTGTTTTCAATTTATTTTATAATTTCTATTTTTTGCTGAAATATAATTTTGGTTTTCTTTTCACATCCATGATGCCCCAATGCTTTTCTGGTTCATCAGGATTTGCTGATCCCTTCCAGGG
>DOYO01000030.1:0-2411 GCA_003518475.1 Acholeplasmataceae bacterium | reverse complement strand
TATCTGACATGCTTGGCGATTGTGGATGGCAACATCAGATTGGCATGCCATTCTGATGTACATTCGTTTCCAACAGCAACTGCAAGGATGATATCCTCATATTTGTTACAAAGCTCGGCAAGCTTGTCAAGCTGTTGGTAATTGAATACCTTGTTAAACTTGATTTCTTCATCTGAATGCAAGCCTCCCCATGGACAGCTTGGGTTGTTGATTTCGCCTCTGGGCTCAACCCCAACCATCACCTTTAAAGGAATCTTGTGATCCTTGATCACTTTGAGAACTGTTTGAGCATGCTCATAAGGATCATACATCCTGATGTAATCAAAATGTTTCGATAAAATAGTTAAATCTTCTAGAACCTGTTCATAGGTGGGGTATACCTTGATTTGCGGTCCTTGGTGTTCGCGGTAGCCTGAATAGCAGACTGCTCTTCCGAAAGGTATCATGTTTTGTAGTTCTCCTTTTATAAGATGAATAATATTGCAAGAATGGAAATCAGATTGGACAAAATGTGGACAGCGATTGGCGCCATGATATTTTTATGATTTTTCAAATATATATAACCAAAGATGAATCCCATGACATAATAACTGATGCCGTTGACTAAAGCGCCTAAGATGGATGCTTCACCAATCAAGTGAATCGATCCAAAGACTAAAGATGAAACAACGAGTGCGATCTTATCATTTTTGATCAATCCGAAGAAAGCTTTCCGATAAATCAATTCTTCAATGATCGGTCCCATGATGACTGCGGATAGGAACATGAAGATTGCTCCCGGACCCATCAGCGATCTGATGATTGTCAGCTGATTCACTGCTTCTGATGGAGCAATTCCAAATAGGTTTCCCAGATATTCCGAAGCGAAGATAGATACCACATTACCTAGCATCAAAGTCAGATAGCCGACAATGATGATTAAGAACCATTCATTCTTGATGAGCTTGAATTCCATGTAATCTTGTTTGAACTCAACTTTGAGCAATAAGAAGATTGCAGGAATCAATGCCAAATAGGTCAGAAAGTTAATCAGTGATTCCGTAAAGCTTGAAATTCTGGTTTCAGGACCTTTGATGATGATATATTCTGTTTGGAAAAAAGAAGGAAGTAGTTGGGTTTCACCTGCATAAATGTTGATTGCATCCTGATCGATATTCCAATAGGTAACCGTAGGAGATGCTCCAAAGACCTGTTCAATCGATAATGGGTTGAAGTCTGTCTCGCTAGTGAGTTCATCCGTGATGAAGAAAATATCTTGATAGCTCGTATTTCCGCTATTGATGATGATGCTGTATCCTTCATAATCAGCAACCACGGTGATATAGTCCCCGTAGGTTTCTTCATAAGATAAGTAGATTGCCGGATTGATCAAAGCGATTCCATGCGCATCCTCACTGATCTTTTCAACGATGAGTTCTGATTCAGTCAATGTTTCGTTAAGAATCGGTACCTCGGATGCTAGAAGAAACAAGATGGTTGAGAATACAAGCATGATTAAAAAATAGACCATGATCGCAGAAAAATATTTTGATTTATTTTCTGGAGTCGGATCGATTTTTTTCTTACTGATTTCGTTTTTAAATACATCTTCAAATTCAATGATTTCGTGTTTTTTGTTCATAATATTCACCTATTTCATCATAGCATAAAAAGGCTTCAATTGATACCTTATGATTGAAAATGTGATAATATAGAATAGAAATAAGTTAAAAAAACGAGGTAGTCTCATGATTGAAGTCCTGGTAGCATCCCACAACGGCCATAAAGTCAATGAACTGAAGAAAATCATGGATCATCCTGAGATCAGATTAATCTCTTTATTTGATATTGCAGAACACGATGATGTCATTGAAGATGGGTCATCTTTTTTAGATAACGCAGCGATTAAAGCGAAGTATTTCGCGAATAAGCATCATATGATTACCATCTCTGATGATTCAGGTTTGGTTGTTGAAGCATTGGATGGAAGACCGGGTATTTATTCCGCACGGTATTCTGGCGGAACAGATCATGATAATAATTTAAAAATCTTGAAAGAAATGGAAGATATGGAAAATCGTTCGGCCTATTTCATATCTGTGATTGTTTTATGTTATCCTAATGGTGTAACAAAAAGCTATGAGGGGAGAGCCCATGGATATATTGGAAGAGAAGAAAAGGGTCATAACGGCTTTGGCTACGATTCCATCTTTTATGCTCCCGAGTACCAAAAAACATTCGCTGAGCTGGATAACTCACTGAAAAATAGAATCTCGCATCGTGCGAACGCACTCCTTAAACTGAAGGAGGATCTTCATGAAATTATTGATTACAAGTGATGTTCATCAAGATTTGGATGCTCTGATCGAAGTGATAGAAAAGCATAAAGATATCACACACCATCTCAATGCAGGGGATATGTGCATCGATCC
>DOYO01000091.1 GCA_003518475.1 Acholeplasmataceae bacterium | reverse complement strand
CAAAAGCGTATGGAACAGACGCAATAGCTTGGTAAACTAATAGACATTAGTCTGTTTTACCCAAGAAACCCCCATTTCTAATGAGTCTCATTAAGTTATGGGAGTAGTTCACATGCTACCCAAGGAGGAATAGAGACGTGTTGAACGGCCAGCAAATATTGCCAGCGATTAGTAATCACCAAGATTTGAAGAAATTCCTAGCATTGCCCCTAACCTACGGCATTCTCATGAACTTCCAACTTGCTCAGCTCCCTGATCTCGTGAAGCTCATGAAAGAAAATCATAAAAAGGTTTTGATTCATTCTGAGTTGATCAAGGGATTGTCCAGTGACGAGTTTGGAGCAATCTACCTGATTCAAACCTTAAATGTCGATGGCATCATTTCCAGCAAACCAAAAGTGATTGAGGTTTGCAACAAGCGCAATGTCATCGGAATCTTGAGATTTTTCTTAAAGGATTCAATATCCCTTGAACAAAGCCTTGAACTCGCAAGAAAAACCAATCCGCAATACCTAGAAATCCTTCCAGCAATCTCAACGGATATCATCGAAGAAATCAAAAAAGAGGTTTCCTCAAAGATTTTAATGGGTGGATTGATTCGAAGCAAGGAACAAATCACCAGATGTCTTAAAGCAGGTGCTTGTGCAGTAACGACAAGCAATCCAGACTTCTGGGTAATGAACAAGTTAATCTAAAAAAAGAGACGAAAGAGAAAAAAAACAGGTGTTATCAGTTTTTTTCTCTTTTCATTTATATAGGAGGGTTTTATGTTTGATTATGTCATTATTGGTGCAGGTATCATCGGTACCTCGATTGCCAAAGAGTTAAGTCGCTATGAGACTTCAGTTTTAGTTTTAGAAAAGGAAAATGATGTCGCTAACCATCAAACAGTTGCGAATTCAGCAATTATACATTCCGGTCACGATCCCAAGGAAGGCACCCTCAAGGCCAAGCTTTGCGTGAAGGGCAATCAGATGTATGAAGATTTAGAAAATGATTTTGGAATCCCTCTGCTGAAAACAGGCGCTTTTGTTGTTGCACACAATATAGACCAGGAAAACATGCTGGATGCACTCTATCAGCGTGGACTGAATAATGGCGTAAAAAACATGAAAATGCTCTCCATCCAGGAAGCGCTTCAGGAAGAACCTAATCTATCTCCAACCATTACAAAGGTTTTATCTCTTCCATCCACCAAGGTCACTTATCCATGGGAAGTCGCATTCAAGCAATTGGAATGCGCAATCAACAATGGTGTCATCTTTCAAAAAAACAGTCGAGTGACGGCAATCAAAAAAGTTAGCAACCATTTTGAAATCACAATCAATGACAAAACCATCATTGAAACGAAATCTGTCATCAGCGCAGCAGGCATTTTCTCAGACCAGATTGCCAGAATGATAGAAACCAATGTCCAATATGATATCAAACCCAGAAAGGGTGAGTATTTTGTCTTAGACCGCAAGGTCAAGGGCTTTATCAATCATGTCATCTACCCGCTTCCAACAGAAAAAGGAAAAGGTGTATTGATTGTTCCCCAAGTGCATGGAAATATCCTTCTTGGACCAACCAGCACGACTCAGGATGAAAAGGATCTCTTATCCAATACGAGAGTAGGCATGGATCAGATCAAGGAAGATACAAAGAGACTTGCTGTCAATATTCCATTCGACCAAATCATCAGAACATTCGCAGGCATCAGAGCCAGCTCGTCCTATGATGACTTCTTTATTCAAGAATCCAAGGAATTCAAGAACTTCTTCCATGTCGCTGGCATCGACTCACCAGGTTTGACAGCAGCGCCGGCGATTGCCAAATATTTGGTTGACGAAGTGATCAATCATCATCTGACTTTAAAAAAATCATTTAATCCAATCATTCAAAAGCATAAAGCCTTTTATTCTTTGCCTGACGATGAAAAACAAAGACTGTATCAAGAAGATCACCGATATGGCAATTTAGTCTGCAAGTGTGAAAAAATCACAGAAAAAGAGATCGTGGATTCTATTCACGGTCCGCTTGGAAACGATACAGTCAAAGGAATAAAGAAACGCGCACGTGCGGGAAGCGGATTATGCCAGGGCGGTTATTGCGAAAGTTTGGTCTTGAAGATCATTGCGAAAGAAACCAATCAGCCACTGCCAAACATTAATTACTATGGATTGAACACACCGATACTGGTAGAGGAAACGAAGGTGAAAAAATGAAAATAGATATTGCAATCATTGGAGGGGGAGCGGCAGGATTAGCTGCTGCGCTATCCGCTCATGATGAAAAAATAAATATCCTTGTCATTGAACGTGAAAAGACATTAGGCGGTATTTTAAACCAATGCATCCATAATGGATTCGGTCTTCAAGTTTTCAAGGAAGAACTTACCGGTCCCGAATACGCAACACGCTTCACTGAGTCCTTTTTAGAAAAGAAAATAGACTTTTTACTGGATACAACAGTTGTTGACATCAAAAAAGAAAAAGACTTCAAAATCACGGTATCCAGCACTGAAAAAGGCATATTCAATATAGAAGCAAAGGCAGTGATTATCTCTTCTGGTTGTTATGAACGTACCAGAGGTGCGATTCAGATTCCTGGTGAAAGACCAAAGGGAATCATGCCAGCAGGTTCAGCCCAAAGATATTTAAACATGGATGGCTATCTTGTCGGTAAAAGAATCTTCATCTTAGGCAGTGGAGACATCGGTCTCATCATGGCAAGACGCATGACGCTTGAAGGAGCGAAGGTCCTAGGCGTCGCTGAACTCATGCCTTATTCAAACGGACTCACAAGAAATATTGTACAATGCCTGCATGATTTCGATATTCCTCTTTATTTATCTCATACGGTAACAGACATCAAGGGTCATGAAACCCTTGAACAAATCACCATACAAGCTGTCGATCAAAGCTTTAAGCCGATACCTGGAACTGAAAAAGTATTTGATGTGGATACACTTCTATTATCCGTAGGACTGATTCCTGACGTTTCACTATTTGATTCCCTTCAAATGAAAAAGAGTCCCATCACCAAAAGTGCGATTGTCGATCAGCATTATGAAGCAAGCGTCGAAGGTCTATTCATCTGCGGCAATGCGCTTCATGTCCATGATCTCGTTGACTGGGTTTCTAAAGAAAGTGAAAAAGCTGGACTATGTGCGAAAGAGTTCATTTTGAATAAAGATCAAAAGAAAAAAGATCTTCAAGCAGTCATTGTAGGCGACAACATCCGCTATGTTGTTCCACAACTCATCGACTTCAATCACTTAAACAAGCCTCTTGAACTATCTTTTCGAGTCTCTAGAAAAATAGAGCAAGGCGTTTTCAAGGTATTTCAAAACAATCAACTCATTAAAACTAAAAAAGCAAAATATATCGCACCAGCTGAAATGGAAATGCTGACCATCGATCCTAAGGATCTTCTTGACAACAGCCCAATCACACTGATGCTTGAGGAGGTGCTTTCATGAAAGAAATGATTTGCATCGTATGTCCCGTCGGCTGTCATCTGACTGCGGATGATGATAACAACATCGCCGGAAACCGTTGTGTGCGTGGAGCAAAATATGGTCTAGCTGAAGTTACCAATCCAACAAGAACACTCACAACAACCATTCGAACCACATCTCTAACCATCCCGAGATTAAGTGTGAAAACCAGCACACCGATTTCCAAAGCACTGATTTTCGAAGCACTTTCTTATATGAACAATGTGATTATCAATAAAAATGTTAAAATAGGAGATGTAGTCATCGAAAATATACTCAATACAGGCGTCAATATGGTAGCAACCAAAAATATAGAAATATAAAAACCAATAGGGGAGAAAACTATGGAAAAGTATATGTTGGCAATTGATCAGGGAACAACATCGACAAGGGCGATCATCTTTGATCATCAGAGCAATATCATCGCAATGGCAAGCGAAGAAATCAAACAGATTTATCCGAAACCCGGCTGGGTTGAACACAATCCGAATCAAATATGGGTCACCGTGCTGGCAGTCATGGCGAGGGTTCTTCTTGAAGCGAATCTCAAGGCTAAGGATATTCACTCCATCGGTATCACCAATCAAAGAGAAACAACCGTGGTCTGGGACAAAAAAACAGGTCAGGCAGTTTATAACGCGATTGTCTGGCAGTCTCGCCAGACATCAGAAATATGCGATGATCTGAAAAAGAATGGATACTCACAATTATTTAAAGACAAGACTGGTCTTTTGATTGACGCTTATTTTTCAGGAACTAAAATCAAGTGGATCTTGGATCATGTCGAAGGCGCTCGTGATCGAGCTGAAAAAGGCGAACTCGCCTTTGGAACCATCGATTCCTGGCTCGTCTACAAGCTAACAGGCGGCACCCATATCACAGACTATACAAATGCTTCCAGAACATTGATTTATAACATCAAAGAATTGAAGTGGGATAAGGAATTATGCAACATCTTAACGATACCGATGGGCATGCTTCCAGAAGTCAAATCCTCGTCAGAGGTTTATGGAAATACAATCGCTTACCACTTTTTTGGAGAAATAGTTCCGATCAGCGGAATAGCTGGGGATCAGCAGGCATCACTATTTGGCCAGGCTTGCTTTGAAAAAGGTATGGTTAAAAATACGTATGGGACAGGTTGTTTCATGCTGATGAATACAGGGAATGAGCCTATTACTTCAGAGCACGGACTACTCACCACCATCGCGTGGGGAATCAACAATGAAATCACTTATGCGCTTGAAGGAAGCGTGTTTGTCGCGGGATCATCCGTACAATGGTTGCGAGATGGCATAAAACTGATTAATACCTCCTCTGAAACAGAGCAGCTTGCTACTTCTCTTTCCTCAAATGAAGGCGTCTATATCGTCCCTGCCTTTGTAGGGCTCGGAACACCTTATTGGGATTCAGATGCCAGAGGAGCGATGTTCGGACTCACCAGAGGTACGACAAAGGAACATATCGCAAGAGCGATATTGGAAGCCATCTGCTATCAATCGATGGATGTTTTGCGTGCCATGGAAGAGGATACCAAACTTCCTATTCAATCCTTCAAGGTGGATGGAGGAGCAACCTGCAATAACTTCCTGATGCAATTTCAATCCGATATTCTGAAATTGGATGTTGAACGTCCTGTTATTATGGAAACAACAGCACTTGGTGCTGCATATCTTGCTGGACTCGCAACCGGTTACTGGAATTCAATCGATGACATCAAGAGCAGCTGGAAGCTTCAAAAGCTATTCACTCCAAAGATGGATAATGCTACCAGAGCCAAGAATATTAAAGGATGGAAGATCGCAGTTTCTGCAACTAGACAGTTTAAAAATAATGATAAGGCATAATAATTTAGTTTGATGTATAATAAGGCTAAAGTTCAAGGAGGTTAAACAATGCTAAACTATGTCATGGAATATAGTGAATTGCTTAAAAGCTTCAAGAAAATTGTTGAAATTGATGGACATAAAATCCTGGTGGTGTTGCTGGCTGATCAAGTCTACGCAATCCATGATCGATGCACACATTTGGGTGCTTCCTTAAGTAAAGGGACACTTGAAGACAAAAGTGTAACGTGCAAATCTCATGGTGCGAAATTCGATCTTCAATCCGGTGAGGTTTTGGATAAAGCCCATGTCGGTTTTATCAAGATGCCGACAAAGAAGACAGTTACCTATCAAACAAAGGTTGAAAACGGAAAAGTTTACATTGAATTATAGAAACACCCCGGCAAAAGCCGAGGTGTTTTTTTATCACTTAAAAATTTTTTTACTTATAAACAGTTACTAGGGTTTCCGCTCTTTTTCTTTGTTTCAGTTGAACATCCAAATCCGTATATCCGGTCATAATCAATCCGACAACGATTTCATTCGGCATGCACCCGAT
Source organism: Acholeplasmataceae bacterium (assembly GCA_003518475.1). Lineage (GTDB taxonomy): Bacteria > Bacillota_I > Bacilli_A > Acholeplasmatales > Acholeplasmataceae > Peloplasma. The sequence goes on along the minus strand of DOYO01000091.1, from coordinate 1,733 downwards.
CACTTCCTTGAAAACTTCAGATTCAATATATTTCGGAGTTTTCCATGAAGTGGAGAGATTGGCTTCAGTAGCTAAAAGCAAATAGTTTTGAATCAATGCGGCAACAGCTTGAAGATCTTCCAACTCATCTCTGTAATCCTTATTGACAGGCATGATAAAAGCAACAATCAATGGTGCAGAGAAAACTTTAGACAGCGATTGTTTAGTTTCTTCTTTTTGCAAATTACCCACTTGACTGACATATTCAGAAACAAATTTCTTTTTCCCCTCACCCTCAAGCAGAACGAATCGCCATGGTTCCCTCATTTTATGGTTTGGAGCATAAACTGCATCATCAAGCAATTTCTTGACAAGTTCAACATCGACTTCCTTTTCGTTGAATTTGTTAACACTCACTCTTTTTTTAATCAAATCTGATAGTTTCATCCGCTCATCTCCTCTATACTATAATATTACATCATTTAAAACATAAAGACAAATACAGAATATCAAATAAAAAGGAGTAAAAGATGTGAGACGCATCCGTTACTCCAAAAAGGGCATATTGAAAATGAATATTTACATAATCTTCTTGGGATGCAGCGTATTGCACTGCAATCCTTGGATGATTTTATCGGTTAAAATCTCAAACATGGATGTCGCAAGCATGAAAATAAGTGCCATGATGATTAAAAATTGAAGATTGAAACTGATGAATGGATAAATAACAAAGAATATGGTCATTAAGAAATGCAGCATATGAAGTATCAAACCGATGCGTGGTTTCAATAGCTTCAGGTTGCTGAAGCTTTGAAATTGAAGAGATGCGATAAAAACGATGAATAGAATATATCCGGTCATGCCTCCGTAGGTAAAAAGCAGTGCAGAATTTGCAAACATAAACTGTTCTGGTTGAATCCAAGTCATAACTCGGCCTCCTAGATAATAGATGGATAGAAATACTCCGATGATTAGTGAAAATTTAATGATGTTTTTCATAGTTGATCATATCCCTCCAAGTTGATTTTAATACTTACTGATTGATACTCTGAAATTTGAAAAGTAATCTATACTAATTTATAAAAATGATCATTGTTTCTATACTGTAACTGATTAATAACCCGTAAATTAGTCCCATAATTAACCCCAAGGGAAGTTCAAAACTCAAACGCCGATCATTTTTATAAACATGGTATCGTTGGTAAACTGACTTGCAAAACAGGTGGTAAATCATAAAGAAAACAGGTGTGATGACGGTAAGAGACAATAATTTCCAATTGTAGCTGAATGTATAATTCACCAATCGAATGGTCACCGTCTCATGAAGCATGAANNACCTGCACATGAACCGCACGAAATATGACCCACACTGAGGTGAATATGGTAATTAACCAAATCATAATTGCTATTGTCATATTTGTCACTCCGTTTTGTGCTTCCACTGATTAAGTGTTGAAGCGGTAAGCAACTGATTGATAGTTAGATTTCAAAGAAAATTCAATTAGTTAGCATCGAAGGGCGAAATCGAATAAAATGTATTTTCAACGCCTTTAAATATGCTATAATTATCTTGAATTCTAAAATCGAAACCATGAAACAGACGTAAAGAAATAATTCCTAAAGTTCTACGTTTTCTGGTAGTCCTGAATTTCTAAATCCGATTTCAACGAATTCTGGATCTCCCGAGTTTTCAAATCCGATTTCAACGAATTCTGGATCTCCTGAGTTTTCAAATCCGATTTCAACGAATTCTG
>DOYO01000026.1 GCA_003518475.1 Acholeplasmataceae bacterium | reverse complement strand
TAAAAAGAATAGTATTGCAAGAAAAATAACAATTGTGAGTATGAATGAGAAATTGCCTGTTTTAAATGTAGGTTTTCTTCTGTATCGTGGATTAAGATTTATTGTTTTACCAAATTTATCAGCCTTGACATGTGAATATGAGTTTTGATTTTTATCTTGCATACTCTTTGATCTCCTTTGTTTAATGTAATTGTATCATAACTGGAGTACTTTAATCGGTTTTTTTTTAATTGATATACACATTTTTAATAGAAATCTTGTCCACGCGACTACTTATGAGTTTTTTTGTCAAAAACAGGATTTAGCGAGTGCTAAATCCTGTTTTCTATATTACTTAACTGCTTTCTTTTCTTCTCTAGCAAATTCTGCAGCCATCATGACTGTTGATGCTAAATCGGTAATGTTTGTTGGAACAACAATCTTCGTAGCCTGGCCGTTTGCAACATGCACTAAAGCTTCTAGTGATTTGAGTGTCAATACTGCCTGGTCTGCTCCAGCATCCTTAATCAACTTGATACCAAGTGCTTCAGCTTCTTTAATCTTGAAAATAGATGCTGCTTCACCTTCAGCTTGCAGGATCTTTTGTTTCTTGTTGGCTTCAGCACGTAGCAATACAGCTTCAGCTTCCCCTTCGGCTTCTAGAATCTTAGAACGCTTTTCCCCTTCAGCAATCAAGATGGTCTGGCGCTTTTCACGTTCAGCACGCATTTGCTTTTCCATGGAGTCTCTGATGTCTTTTGGTGGAACGATGTTCTTAACTTCAACACGGCTAACCTTGATACCCCATGCGTCAGTCGCTTCATCAAGGATGATGCGCATCTTGGAGTTGATCAAATCTCTTGAAGTGAGTGTTTCATCCAAGTCTAGATCACCAATGATGTTACGCAATGTGGTTGCTGAAATGTTTTCAATGGCGTTCATTGGATTTTCAGTACCATAAGTGTACGCTTTTGGATCTGTGATGGATAAGAAGATGACAGTATCGATCTGCATCGTTACATTATCCTTCGTAATAACTGCCTGTGGTTCAAAGTCTTTGACTTGTTCCTTTAGGGAAACCGTCTTAACGACTCTGTCGATGATTGGTACTAGGAAATGGATACCAACGCCCCAGGTTGTGTAGTAACCGCCAAGACGTTCAATAATAACCTTCTTGGTTTGTGTTACCAGTCTGAAACTTGCTGCTGCTACAATTAAAATGATGATAGCAATAACAATCAGTGTGATTTCCAGTGCTCCGAGTGCAGCAACAGGACTCAACAAACTACTTAAAAATTTCATTTTCTATTTCCTCTTTTCTTTTTTTATATCTTTTCAACAATCAACTTGACGCCTTCGACATCAAGAATGCGAACCTTTTCCCCAACTTCTATGGTCTGATGAGAAATCGCAGACCAATCCGTACTTCTGATTTTAACCAATCCAATCGTGTCAGGAGTAATTTTAGCAATTACTGTTGCCGTCGTTCCAATCACAGCATCCACATTGGTTTTGATTTCATTCGTTTTGAAATATTTCATCACAACAGGTCTTGTCAATACAAGAAGAAGGATAGCGACAACAACGAATAAAATGATCTGAACAACTACATGAACATTAAGTAAAGCAAGTATAAAGCTTGGAACTGCCGCAAGAGCAAACCAAATGCTCACCATATCGGATGTAGCAAACTCAAGAAATAAAGCGACAATGAAAATTCCTAACCATATCCACATCAACCATTCCATACTATAATTCCTCCTTCAAATCCACAATCAGGATTTGTTCCTTGCTATCCCATGTTGCTTTATATTTATGGGTTTCAATTTCTAGATTCAGTTTGGATAAGTCACTGATCTCTTCCATAAATGCCTTGTTCGTGACGCGGCTATATGACGTACGAACCGTAATTCTGTACTTTTTGTTGTCTGCGATGTCATGACGGATGGCATCAGATTTGCTGAGCGGCTTGATAACGATCAGTTTATTTGACTTATCAATTCCAAGCATGACAGAGTAGGCAGTTTCAAAGTATGTTGTTGCTGGTTTATTCAAGGTGAGACTACCAGCAGCCAGTGTTACTACACAATCCTTTGGCTTTTCGTTAAACCAAGTAATTTCCATATTTAATCACTCCTTACACTTTAAATTATACTACCAATTATTTAAAATGCAAGAGAAATTACAAAAAATTATTATTTGTTATTAAATATCTATGCTGATGAGTTCAATTCCAAGCTGAATTGCGTATTCTATCGCGTTTTCCTCGAAAATTCTCGTATCCTCACGGTCAATCAAGTAAGTATTCCTCATGTGGGTCATCAATTCTTTTTCAGAATCTAATGCAGCGTAGACAAATAGTTTTGGATTTTTGACCTTATAGGTGAACGGAATGATGATTTCCTCTGAGTTTTCCTTAATGATCAGTTTTTTGTAAACTGGATTTAAGGAAACGACTTGTGGAACACGTTCAAAAAGTGGAATGAGTATATGAACGCCTGGCTTCGTGATGATTCGGTGGAAGAAGCCTAACCGTTCAATGATCATGACGCTATTGGGTGACAATATCTTGATATTTGGAATGAGTACTAAAATGACTAAGAGAACAAGGACTAGAATAGCGATTAAAATATCTGACATGGCAAAACCTCTTTTCTGTTCGTTACATTTGATATTTTACTGCATTAGTGATAGAATATGAATGATCACTACGGGGAGCTTATTTAAGCTGAGAGGACATACGTCGACCCGCGAACCTGATCTGGATCATACCAGCGGAGGGATAGTCGATATGTAACCATATCATTTACTATCAATTTCTTTGGATATCCATAGGAATTTTTTATTTTCTAAGGAGGAAGAGAAATGGAAAGAAAGTTAGAGATTCAAAAGGTGACGTTTACATCCGTCATGGCAGCGTTGGCTGTTGTATTTGGTATTATTAATAAATATGTGCCGGGTCTCAATCTAGAGATGCCTCAGGGTGGATCGATTTTCGGTTTTCCGATGATACCGCTCATCTTTATCGGTTTGATTCTAGGAGTTAGATTTGGAGTAATCGGAGGCATGATTTATGGTTTAACTAGCTTGATTTTAGATGGCGGGTTATATCATTGGGCATCATTCTTTACCGATTACTTGATAGCATTTGGTGTTTTAGGTGTTGCAGGTTTCTTTAAAAAAGGATTGTATGACTGGAAAGTGATGATTTTAGCTGTTTTCACAGCAGGCTTCTTAAGATATTTATCGCATGCGATTGGTGGAGCGATTATATTTGCAGAGTTTGCTCCTGAAGGGATGAATCCTTGGTTCTACTCCTTCATTATCTATAATGCGCCTTATATGCTGACCAGCACAGTTATTACAGCAGGAATCAGTTTCATGCTGCTTCCCGTGATGAGACGGCTAGCAATCGATCATTTATTGGTACAACCCGTGATTAATAATGATCTTTGATGACTTTCAAATAGTCAAGTCTGGGTTGGAAACCAAAAGGAATTAAATAAGCTTTATCTAAAAATGCAGAATAAGGGATGGATTTTCGTCCCTTTTCTTCATCATCTTGACTATCCCAATAAGAGAATAAAACTTCAGCAGGTAAAAAGAAGTATTGATTGAACTTTTTAAAGTGCACAATCAAAAAAGCAATTCCGCCATGCTTAACGACACCTCTTAAATGATCAATCTGATGAGGATGTACATTTTTCAAAGGCATCGATGTTGCAGAATTGGTTTCTTTCGCATCGAAATCGATATATTTTCCCTGATAAACACCGTTAAAATCGGTAGTAGAAGGGGTTTTATAATAAGCTTCTGTTATTTTTGCCTTATTTCTGGCAGGATAACTGACGTTGACAACCTGTACCGGAGTCGGCTTTTTATGGATGACAGCAACCCCGTGATTTAGATAAAAGAGATTGGTTGCTTCAATATCTGATTCGAGTGTCATCCCCAAATTGGCATAACTGGTTGTTTTCACTTGTGCTTTTCTTTTGATCGGATAATTTATCATATAGTTTCACCCAATACAATGATAACATAGATGCGAAACAAAATCATTGTGCTATTTGAAAAATATGGTATAATTATCATAGTAAAAAACGTTACTAAAGGAAGTGTTAATTTGAGTCAAATTCGTTTTTTTGCTTTAGGTGGACTCGGAGAAAACGGCAAGAACATGTATGTTATCGAAGTTGATAAGCAATTGTTCATTTTAGATGCCGGTATTAAGTATCCAAGTGCAGAGTTATACGGGGTTGATGAAATCATTCCTGACTATCGTGTTTTAATTAGAGCCAAGGATCGGATTCGTGGTATCTTTTTGTCGCATGCCCATGAAGATCACATTGCAGCTCTTCCACATATCTTAAAGGATTTGAATGTTCCTGTTTACGCAACAAACTTCACGATGCAGATCGTTACAGACATGCTGAAGGATGAAGGCTTTAAGCTTGAAGATTTAACACTCAATACGATTTCACAAAATAGCATCATCAAATTTGGAAACGTCAGAGTCACATTTTTCAATACAACGCATTCCATTCCAGAATCCGTTGGAATTGCAGTGCATACCATCGACGGTGTGATTGTTTATACCAGTGATTTCACATTTGAACAAAGCGGAGACGTAAGATATCAGACAGATTTCAGGAAGATCAACGAGCTATCTGAAAAGAATGTTTTGGC
>DOYO01000088.1:14864-25826 GCA_003518475.1 Acholeplasmataceae bacterium | reverse complement strand
TCTGATAACAATCCAAATCATATTCCAATCATCATGTTGATGGAAATCAAGGATGATTGGATGATTCTAGATCATGCTCTTCAGCAAATTGGACCAGAACAGTTAGAAACCCTGGATCAATTACTGATGGATAAACTTGGAGATACACTTTTCAAACCCAGTGAAATGCTTGAAACAGGCAAGTCAATCATGGAAACAATCACAACCACAGGTTGGCCATCTGTTCAATCCCTTCTTGGAAAGGTCATCTTTGTTTTACACCCCGGAAGCTTTACAACACCATACTATGAATTAGATCAGACACTCTCTACTCAAGCGATGTTTCCAGGTGTATATAAGGACGATGTTAATCAGGAGTATGCAACATTTGTTGTTCATAATGATATTGATATCCTATCCATTTCTGCTTTAGTCAATCAAGGGTTTATCGTCAGAACAAGAATTGATGATTATCTCGTTTTTGAACAAGATAATTATGATCATGCAATCTTGAGCGGTGCTCAAATATTATCGAGTGATTTCACGATTGGCAGAAGTGATCTCAATTCTGTTGATGTGATTTATCTTCCAGATGGAAAAATGATTGTATATCGCAGTTAGCGATTTTTAAACAATCCTTGTCTTTTATAAAATGAAAAATGAATGTGCAGAGTGTTTCTGCACATTTTTATTTAAAAAGAGTTCTTGTGGAATTGCTATTGGCATCAAATCATGTATAATAAGAATACACAAAAAAGCGTGAGATTTAAGGAGAGACAAATATGAGTCAAAGTTTTAACGAACCAAATCGAATGAATGATTTAAAAAAGTATGAAATTGTAGTTCAAAGACTTGAAGAAAGAGGTGTGATTTTAGAGGATATCGCTCAAATCGCACTAGATTTGCAAATCAAATATTTGCCCAAACTAACCTTTGAGCTATGCTTGGAGCATGTCAAAAAAGTTGTGATGAAGAGGGAAGTGCAACACGCTGTATTGACTGGTCTTGAACTCGACATTCTAGCTGAAAAGGGCTTATTATCAGAACCTTTGTCTGAAATGCTATTAAATGATTATGGTCTTTATGGAATTGATGAAATTTTAGCGCTATCCATCGTCAATGTTTATGGATCCATCGGATTCACAAATTTCGGATATGTTGATAAGCTAAAGCCAGGAATTATCGGCAAACTGGATAAAGAAGGAAAAGAAGAGGGAAGATGCAATACATTCCTTGATGATATTGTGGGAGCGATCGCGGCTGCAGCAGCAAGTTCAATCGCACATCGATTCGCAGTTTAACCAAATTGATACTAAAGATGATGCTAAAGGGCATTGTCTTTTTTTACATGACCTTAAATTTCATGGTAAGGAGAACAGGTCAAAGGCAATTAAGGTATAATGAGAATAGATAGTTCCATAGGAGATGAGCAATCCGATGTCAAATCCCACTCAATTCGATCAAGACAAACAAAAAAGCGAATATAAGAAACTCATCACTAAAATGAGACTGTTGTTTTTTCAAGCTCCAAATCAGCAGGTTCAGCAAACCATTGTCAAATCACTTCTTTTGGTAGGTGATTTTTTGCAGTTGAACCGGATTTGTGTAATCTCATCGATTACAGAATCTCCAATATTTTGGAATAGTTCGAATGCTCAAGAAAATCCATCATGGTCCAATGGCTTGATGGAAAAATCCATCAAACATCCATTTGAAGATGATTCAATCGCTGATTCGATGACTGATTCATTGATCTATTTGAATTTAGAGCATCCATTGATTTCTGGAACTGAACAAAGCACAACGTACACGTTTTCTATCGTTAATCTCTTCAGCATGAAGAATCATCAAGGTTTTTTGCTCATTGAAAATTGTAAGCCGAACTATGTCTATAGACAGGAAGAAAAAGAGTTGCTTAAGGTTCTCGCTTCATTGATTTCTGAGACGCTTATCCAAGATAAATGGCATAAGGAAGTTTCCAAATGGAAGGAGAAAGTAGAATCTGCAATTCGGATCAAAGATCAGTTCCTATCCAATATCAATCATGAAATTCAAACTCCGCTTGGAGGAATTCATAATGCGATGTATTTACTCGGTTCTACAGAACTAGACAATGAACAGAAAGAATTTCTAGAGATTGCTCAATCCTCACTCGAACGATTATCCTCTGTCGTTGAAGATGTCTTGAATATCTCTAAACTCGAATCAGGTCAGGTAGAAGTTTACAGTACTTCCTTTGACTTGGAGGAAGAATTGATTAGAATACTGCGCATGCAAAAAAGCACTGCTGCTGAAAAGGGACTTGAACTTAATTTCTCCTTTGATTACAAGATATGTCATGAAGTTATAGGCGATATTAAAAAAGTCAGACAAATTTTAATGAATTTAATCAGTAATGCGGTCAAATATACAGAAAAAGGAACTGTCAGTCTTTCCGCAGAAATGGTGACCGTATCTCCTCTCGTTATTTCATTTTCCATTGTTGATACTGGTCTAGGTATTGACGAACACGAATCCAAAAAAATATATGAACAGTTTTACCAAAGTGATGCAACACTTTCTAAAAAACAACAAGGCGTTGGCCTTGGACTATCCATTACCAACAACCTCGTTCGATTGCTCAAAGGAAAACTCGATATGCAAAGTAAACTGAATCAAGGATCAACCTTTACAGTGCAACTCCCCTTTGAAACCGGGGAAGCTTTTTCATTTCCACAAATGGAAAGACTATCTGCATTATTCACTTCTGAATACGCAGAAGACCAGGAAAGTTACTTAATGATGTCATCGATGGGCATTCAATCCTACACAATTCATCAAGCGCTAGAAACCAAGTTTGACCTGATTGTTTATGATGGATGGGTTCATGACAGCGATCAAATTGAAAAACTCAAGAAACTATACGGAAAAGATCAAGGGTTAATCCTTCACTTCCAAAGGGGTGAAATTCAAAAACTAGATAGCATAGATTGCAGTTTCAAAATACCGATTTCGAGAAAAAGCGTGTATCAAAGCATTCAAAAAGCCTTAAGTGACAAGAAGATTGAAAAGGGAATCATTTCGGAATACAGTCCTACACTGGCTGGATACGCCCTCATTGTCGATGACAACCGGTTGAATCGGGTTGCCTTAGGTAGTATTCTGAAAAAAATGGGTATGAAGTCAAAATCCGTAGGAAGCGGAATTCAAGCAATAGAATCAGTCACCAATGAATCCTTTGACGTCATCTTAATGGATCTTCAAATGCCTGAAATGGATGGACTCGAAGCGACGAGACGCATCAGGCATCTCGGTAAAAAGTATTTGAACTTGCCAATTATCGCAGTGACTGCAAATACCTACATCAAGGATTATGATTTAATGAAAACCGCTCAAATCAATGATGTCATTTTCAAACCTATCCAGTTTGATCAGCTTAATCAGATGCTTCGAAAATACATCAAGCAAGAAAATGAAATTCATATTCCTGATGAACTCTTTGTGTTCGACTCTTATGACTTTAAAATGAGATTTGAAGGCAGCGATGATATCGCTGATGAAGTCATCAATTCATTTTTAAGCGAGTACTCAGGCGATTTAGAAAGAATCAACACTGCAGTAAAATCCCAAGATTCTGTGAAGATTATTGAAACAACTCACTACTTTAAAGGATCTTGCTCTTATCTCTCAGGCAAGCGTGCAGTTTGGTTATTGGGTTTCATGATTGAGCAGGCGAAGGCAAATGATTTAAGTCGGATGGAACATTGCTTTGATATGTTGAATATCGAAATCAAAACGCTCGTCGAATCCATAGAAACATACAAAAGAAAAACATCCTCATAAGCGCGTAAGACCCCAGGAAATGCTCGTTTTATGGTAGAATAATTTTAGGGTGATCATATGATAAACAAAGAAGAACTCAAAAAAAAATTAACGCCAATTCAGTACCATGTCACACAGGAAAATGGAACAGAAAGACCGTTTGAAAATTCTTTTTGGAACAACCATCAAGAAGGCCTTTATGTCGATATTGTTTCTGGAGAGCCACTATTTACAAGCTTGGATAAGTTTGATTCAAGCTGTGGATGGCCAAGTTTTGCTAGACCGATTGATCGTCTTCAAACAAAAATAGACCGTGCATTCGGCATGTTCAGAACAGAGGTCAGAAGCAAGGAAGCAGATAGCCACTTGGGCCATCTTTTTACAGATGGGCCAAAAGAACTTGGCGGACTCAGATATTGCATCAACTCAGCAGCTCTTAGATTCATTCCAGTCAGCGAGATGGAAAAAGAAGGATATGAAAAATATCTAAACTTATTTAAGAAGTAGGTATATGCATGGATAAATACACCATTGATTCGGAACTAGCGATTTTAAAACCTCTCAAGTTTACAAAATACTCCACAATGCGGTTAATGATTGCAAATGGTGTTTTTTTGTTTACCATGTTTTTTTCTCGTCCAAGACGTGGAATCAGAGTAAAAAAATACAAGATTCATGGTTTTAAGCATCAACTCGTCAAAGTATTAGTTTTTGAAATGAAGAATCAAAAAGAAAAAGCACCTGGTCTATTATATATTCATGGTGGCGGGTTTCAAATTACAGGAACACCGGTTCATGTGAAAATGGTTACCAATCTCATGGTGGAAACAGGACATAAGGTTGTATTCATCCAATATAGACTGGCACCAAAACATCCATTTCCAACTGGACTTGAGGATTGTTATCACGCACTTTCCTGGATGAAAGAGCATGCTGATTATTTGAATATCGATGGAAATGACATCTCCATCGCAGGAGATAGCGCAGGCGGTAATCTATCTATTGGTGTTTCATTGCTTTCACGTGATCGAAAAGGACCTGAAATCAAAAAAATGCTCCTTCTTTATCCTGTCGTCGATATGAGGCAGCAGACAGAATCCATTAGTCTCTTCACCGATACGCCAATGTGGAATTCACAGTTAAACAAGAGCATGTGGAGCACCTATTTAAAAAATGGTCATTTCAATATGCTTCCCTACGCGTCTCCTTCACTGGCAGAAGTTAAGGGATTACCGAAAACCTACATTGAAACTGCTGAATTTGATTGTTTGAGAGATGAAGGGATTGAATTCGGAACCAGATTATTCGAAGCAGGCGTCGATGTCAGAGTCTTTCATACGCTTGGAACAGTACATGGGTATGATGCTGTTTTCTTTAGTGATTTAGTTAAAGGATTGAATAAGGAAAGAGTCGCTTTCCTTAAGGGTGACATATGAAAAAAATAGATATTGAAACTTGGTCTAGAAAGAATACATATCTTTTTTACAAGGATGCTGACATTCCAAGATATAACATTACCGTGGATATCGATATCACAAGATTTTATCATTTTGTGAAGGAAAGAAAATTATCTTTTTATCTTTCATTCATCTATTTCATCATGAATGAGATGAACAAGATTGAAAATTTCAGATATAGACTCGTGAATGGAGAACCATACCTTTTTGATAGCACCCATCCATCCTACACGGATTCTATAGCTGATACGGATAATTTTAAAATTGTAACAGTCAATATGGAAGATACTCTTGAACTGTTCGTCAAAAAAGCAAAAGAAACTTCAGATAAGCAAGGAGCATCCTTCTTGAATCCCGATGAAGAGAGAAGAGTGGATCTCGTCTATATCACAACATTTCCATGGGCTAAGTTTTCACAAGTTACCCATGCTGCATCCATCGATAAAAATGATGCAGTACCTAGATTGATCTGGGGTAAGTTTGAAGAAATCAATGGAAAAAAGATGATGCCTCTCTCTATTGAAGCCCATCATGCGCTTGCAGATGGTAGACATGTGGGAATGCTCATCCAANNTAAATCCTGAAAAATTATATTATTTCATAATATGTTTTAAATCACTTATGCTATAATATTCATGTAAGCGCTTTTAAAAAAATAAAGGAGAATATCATGAGTGATTTCAAGCATTTCGACTACATGGAGAAACACGGCTATGAACAGGTCGTGTATTTCTACGACAAAACATCAGGTTTAAAAGGTATTACTTGCATCCACAATACGACGTTGGGACCAGCCCTTGGTGGTACTAGACTATGGAATTATGCAAGTGAGGAAGAAGCAGTTGTGGACTGTCTCAGACTTGCAAGAGGTATGAGCTACAAAAATGCTGCTGCAGGATTGAATCTAGGTGGCGGTAAAACAGTATTAATTGGCGATCCTGAAACTGTGAAGAGTGAAGGATATTTCAGAGCATTGGGACGTTTCGTTCAAAGTTTGAACGGTCGTTACATCACTGCTGAAGACGTCAACACATCAACAAAAGATATGGACTTTGTCAATATGGAAACAGACCATGTCGTTGGACTTGAAGGCAAGTCAGGCAACCCATCACCAATGACTGCACTCGGTGCATTCCATGGTATCCGTGCTGCACTTCAATACAAGTTCAAAGATGAAGATATTTCTAAATACTCATTCGCTGTTCAAGGGGCGGGACAAACCGGTTATTATTTAATCAAGAAGCTTGTTGAAATGAAAGCTAAGAAGATTTACTTCTCTGAAATCAATAAGAAGCATATTGAAAGAATGAAGAAGGAAAACCCAGAAGTGTTATTTGTTGAACCAAAAGACTTCTATGCGCTTGATGTTGATGTCATCGTACCATGTGCAATGGGTGGTTCACTAAATGATACGACTATTCCACAAATCAAGGCTAAAGTCATTGCTGGAACTGCAAATAACGTACTTTTAGATGAAGACGTTCATGGAAATATGTTGAAGGAAATGGGCATTTTATATGCTCCTGACTTCGTAATTAACGCTGGTGGTGTCATCAACGTTGCACACGAACTCAAAGGTTATAACATCGGTAGAGCAACTAGAGACATTGAAAAGATCTATGACCGCTTGACAGAAATCTTCACGATTGCTGAGAAAGAAAATATCCATACACAACTCGCAGCGAAGGTCTATGCGAAGAATCGTATTGAAACGATTAAAAATGTTAGAGGAAATTACATCAACAGATAAGGAGCGAGTCAATGAAAAAAGGAATTTTAACATTTGACAATGAATCATGCAAAGGCTGTGAATTATGCGTTACTTTCTGTCCGGTTGAGATACTTCATCTTGACAAAGAACGTATGAACTCCAATGGTTATCACTTGATTTCAGTAAGTGATATCGATAAATGCATCGCATGTGCGCAATGTGCAATCATTTGTCCAGATTCAGTCATCAAAGTAGAGGTGGAAGAACGATGAACAAAGTATTGATGAAGGGAAATGAAGCAATAGCACTGGCTGCGATTGCTGCAGGACTGGATGCTTTCTTTGGCTATCCAATTACACCACAAAATGAAATACCAGAGTATTTATCCAAGTACATGCATGAAAAAGGCAGAGTATTTGTTCAAGCTGAATCAGAAGTCGCAGCCATCAATATGGTTTATGGCGCTGCAGCAGCTGGAAAAAGAGTGATGACCTCATCGTCATCTGTAGGTATCGCTTTGAAACAGGAAGGAATCAGTTATCTAGCAGGAGCTGAGCTTCCATGTGTTGTTGTTTCTGTGATGAGAGCAGGTCCAGGATTAGGTGGTATTCAGCCTTCGCAAGCCGATTATTTTCAAGCAACCAGAGGTGGAGGAAACGGTGACTACAGAGTAGTAGTTCTTGCACCAGAAAGCATCCAAGAAACTGTGGATTTGATGAAACAAGCATTTGATATCGCAGATATTTACAGAAATCCTGTCATGATTCTTGCAGATGGCCTGATTGGCCAGATGATGGAATCTGTTGATATGGATAAACCAGTTAAAAAACGTCATGTAGAACCAAAGACTTATGCCTTAACGGGTACTGATTCTCATGAAGGTAGAAATGTTATCACATCGCTTGGTCTTGATCCTGTGTATCTTGAAAAGCATAATAACGCTTTGAAGGATAAATATAATCAAATCATCAAGCATGAAACAGCATATGAAATGTTCAACATGGAACATGCTGAATATGTAATCGTTGCTTATGGAACAGTCGCAAGAATCGTCAGATCGGCATTAGATATGCTGAAAGAAAAGGGTATTCATGTCGGATTGATCCGTCCAATATCCTTATGGCCATATCCACGCAAAGCTTTTGATTTGATACCCAAGACCTGCAAAGGGATTTTAGTTACTGAAATGAGCATGGGTCAAATGCTTGACGATGTCTTGATTTCAAACAAGGGCAGATTCCCAGTTGGCTTTTATGGACGAGCAGGCGGTATGGTTCCAGGACCCGAAGAAATCGTCGATGCTATCTTAAACTTCAAGGACAAGGTGGTGGAATCATGATTAAATACGAAAGATCTCAAGGTTTGACAGATGTCCATACCCATTATTGCCCAGGCTGCACACATGGCATGCTGCATAAATTGGTTGCTGAAGTTCTTGAAGAATTAGGAGTTTTAGGAAAAACCATCGGTGTCGCATCCGTCGGATGTTCGGTATTCGCATACGAATATTTTGAAACTGATTTTATTCAAGCTCCGCATGGCAGAGCCTGTGCGGTCGCAACAGGCATCAAGCGTGTTTCTCCAGACCGTGTTGTGTTCACTTATCAAGGTGATGGCGACTTAGGTTCTATCGGCATCGCGGAATCGATTCACGCTGCAAACCGCGGAGAAAATATTACAGTCATCTTAGCTAATAATGCAACTTATGGCATGACAGGCGGTCAAATGGCTCCAACGTCACTCGTTGGACAGGTAACTACAACCTCACAATTGGGCAGAAATGTCGCTGAACATGGAAGTCCTTTGAAGATTTCTGAGATATTTGCTCAAATCAATGGAGCAGCCTATGTTGAACGTGTCGCGATGACAGATATATCAAATATCCGCAAAACTAAAAAAGCGATTAAGAAAGCTTTCACTTATCAATTAGAAGGCAAAGGATTCTCATTGATTGAGGTCATCTCTACATGCCCGATCAACTGGGGCATGAAGCCAAGAGAAGCGTTGGATTGGGCAAAAGAAAACATGATTCCAATCTATCCGCTCGGAGTCTACAAGGACGTGATGAAAAATGATTAGAACAATCCGTATTTCAGGATTTGGCGGTCAAGGCGTCATGCTGACAGGCCAGCTCCTTGCGCATGCTGCGAACAAGCAGGGTCTATTCAGTCTTTGGGTTCCAACCTATGGTCCTGAAACAAGAGGCGGAACTGCCAATTGCTCCATCACCATCAGTGATAAGCCGATTTATTCTCCAGTCTTTCAGGATTCAGATGATTTACTGATTTTCAATGAACCTTCACTTGCTAAATTCGGCAACAAGGTCAAAGAAGGTGGAAATATTTTTTACAACTCCTCCCTCGTCAAATCCTATGAAAATCATCATAATATTCATGTGTATCCAATTCCAATGACCGACCTTGCGCAATCTTTAGATAAACCACAGGTTGCGAATATGGTCATGCTTGGCGCATATTTAAAAAAGGTTGACATCTTTAAGGAAGACGTGATTATGGAATCGCTGCAATACTTCCTTGGTGCAAAAAAAGCTGGTATGCTTCCAATCAATCGTCGTGCTTTAGCTGTTGGATCTGAATCTGTTGCATAACTCATAAACAGACCATCTTGCATGGTCTGTTTTTCTTTATTTTAGGATGTTTTATTAAAGTGGCTAGATACGCTATGCATTTCAACGATTGGACCAACATAACATCTGTAAGTAAGGTGAAAAATAGCAACGTTTTTTTTAATATTATGCTATAATTATTTCAAATGAAACAAAAAATTTAGAGATAAGGGTGAACGTATGAAACTCGATTACAAAAAGACGTTTTACGTTGGTTTAGCATTTTTTATCATCACGATTTTCTGGCAGACCTATGACTCAATCATCACGAAGATTTTAATTGACAAGTTTGGATTGAACCAAACGTGGTCCGGTGTCGTCATGGCCCTTGATAATGTGCTTGCATTATTCATGTTGCCGTTATTTGGAGCAATCTCCGATAGAACTAATCACAAGCTTGGAAGAAGAACTCCTTATGTGATTGTCGGTACCGTGGTTGCAGCATTTGCATTCATTGGTTTATCATTCGTTGATAATATTCAAACGACAAGAATTCAAAATACAGATATTGTGAATCAATATGAAGAATTGGTTGATAGTCCCGATGATGTACGGTTAAGCATTGTCTTCTGGAATGGCTTGATTGATGATATGGAAGCTGAACGTGCAGCAGCGCTTTCAGGTGATGTGATTTCACAATCCAGATATGAAAATTGGGAAGCGAATACGCTCGAACCTATGCAAAGTATCATTGATGGTGAAGTTGCCGGCAATCTTGAAGTCGGAGAACTTTCTTACCTTGATGGCTATTATCACTCTTATCTGAGCGATCTTGCTTGGGAAGTCACAGTTCAAAATCCAATGAACTTTGTAGTCTTCGTCTTCATTCTTTTAATCGCACTCATTTCAATGTCAGTATTCAGATCACCAGCAGTTTCATTGATGCCTGACGTTACGATGAAGCCACTGAGAAGTAAAGCAAATGCCATCATCAATTTGATGGGAGCAGCTGCAGGGGTTACTTCACTCATTATCCTTACTTTATTCGGTTTAGGCGGTAAATCTTATGTGAGCTATTTAGCTGCGTTCATCACTGTTGGCCTTGTCATGCTTTTGGTTCTCTTAGTCTTCTTATGGAAGGTGAATGAACCCAAGATGGTTAAGGAACGCATTGCACTAGATGCAAAATTTGGTCTGACTGAAAATGAAGAAGATGTTCATGACATGAGCGATCTTCCAAGAGATAAGAAGATTTCATTATACTTGATTCTGGCATCCGTATTCCTTTGGTTCATGGGCTATAACGCAGTCATGACCAAGGTTTCCGATTACGCTCCAAAGATTCTTCAACTGGCTTCCTTCACACTACCTCTATTGGTTGCAAACGTTACTGCAATCATCGCTTTCATTCCAATCGGTATCATTTCAACGAAGTTTGGAAGAAGAAA
>DOYO01000088.1:0-14771 GCA_003518475.1 Acholeplasmataceae bacterium | reverse complement strand
CCAATCCTATCAGGTATTTTGATGGACGCAATCCACCAAAAGGTATTATTCCCATATGCGACAGTCTTTGTTGCATTGGCATTCATCACGATGTTTTTAGTTAAACATGGCGATGCGAAAATTGACAAGAAATCTATATTGGAAAGCTTCGATGTAGACATGGATTAAAAGTAAAGGGCACTCGCTGAGTGCCCTATATTTTTGGTTCAAAGAATTCAAATACCGTATTATGATAATGTGATTTTACAAAGTCAAATTGTTCCGTAGTCCTTGCGGCATAGCTGATAACGGTTATGCCTTTTTTCATTGCTTTATCGATATATTTGTTTGGCATATCATAGATGCCGTAACTGATGAAATCTGGCCTTGTGAAGCGATTAAAAAACATCGACTTCATTAAATATTTAGAAATGGGATTCATGGCTTTGTCAGTTTTGAAATACTCTGAAATCTGTCCTCTGATAACCTCTGGATGATACTTTTTAAACCATGAAACAACCCGTGGATGAAATGAGAAAACAGCATATTTTCCTTTGTAATCCTTCATGATTTTCATCATGGATTCACATAGGAAAACGACGTCTCCATGGGGTTTCAATTCAATCAGTAAGGGAACTTTTTCTTGTACGAGAGCTAATACATTTTGAAGTGACGGAATCTTTTCCTGACTTGAAAAAAGTGTTAGATCTTTGATTTCATCATAGGTGACTTCACTGAGTTCCCGGTTGTCATTGCATGGTCTTTTGAATGTGTGGTCATGAAAAGCAAGTACCGTTCCATCCTTTAAAACATTCAAATCAAGCTCAATGGAATATCCTTTATCAAGAGCCAATTGATAAGCCAACAAGGAGTTTTCTGGGATACTTTGGTCCTTGCTGTATAGTCCTCGGTGCGCTATCAGATTGTTTTGAATCCAGGATAAATCCTTCATGGCTCAACCTCCATTTATAAAATGCTGTAAACAATCATTCCAAGTATTGCGGATAATAAAATTATTTTGATTGGAGAGACTTTCTTGAAGAAGAAACTATAAATGACAACAATAACTAAAACAATCATTCCACGGAAATTGAAGACTGAAAAGTCAAAAACGAAGTTATCAAAACTGATATTTGGCAGGATTGCTCTGACGATCAAAGTGATTGCCACTGAGAATATCAAACCGATGACAGCTGGTGTCAATCCAACAAACGCACTGGTGACAAACTTGCTCTTTAAGAACTTTGTGCCAAATGTCGCAATCAGCAAAATGATTATGAATGAAGGGAGAACAACACCCAATGTCGCAGCGAATGCACCTAATAATCCGACTTGGTCCATCCCGATGAATGTAGCCATATTGATTGCTACGGGTCCAGGTGTGGATTCTGCAATCCCTATGAAATCATAAAGTAAATCAGAAGTGATATATCCCCCGCCGACAAGCTCTGATTCAATCAAAGGTATCATCGCGTATCCGCCACCAAAGGTAAACAATCCAATTTTAAAGAAAATCCAAAATAAGTTAAGAAGGGTTAGAAACATCTATTTTAGCCTCCTTAACACTGTTTAGAAAACCATATAACAAGCCTAAAATCGCACTGACGATTAAGATATAAATCACGCTGATACCAGTAAATAGCGCAACCACAATTGAAGCAGCGAAGATAGCAGTAGCGAATATGTTGAAATGAACTTTTTTAGACAATTTCATCGCTGCTCGCAAAATCAGAATGGAAACTCCAGCTTGGATTCCATAAAATGCGTAACTTACCAAGGTCAATTCCTTAAATTGAACGATGAATAGTGAAATGATCGATATGATGATAAAAGAAGGGACGACCACGCCGAGCGTTGCTACAACACTGCCCCAGAAGCCTGCAATCTTATATCCGATGAATGTTGCTGCATTGACAGCGAAAACGCCTGGCGTAGTTTCTGATATGACAAGAATTTGAATAATGTCATCATCATCTACCCAATGCTCTTTTTCAACAACCTCTCTCCTCATGATTGGCATCATTGCCAATCCGCCTCCAAAGGTCATCGCGCCAATTTTGAAGAATGTCCAAAATAGTTCTAATAATTTATGTTGTTTTTTCATCCTGACACCTCACCAAAATATTATAACATAAAAAAATAGCGGAAATTATAACTTAATGCTATAATACTTTTGCAAAGGACGGGAACATAATGAAGAAAATCTTACTGGCAATACCCTTGATCTTTATCTTACTTTTATTGATTGGATGCGAACCAACTCCAACTCCAACCGATTTTGTCGCACCATCTTTTTCTGGTGAGACATCTATCACCTATGAAATTGGCGATGAACTACCTGATTTCACAGAATATTTCACTGCAGTTGACCTAGTCGACGGAGATCTTTCCTCCTCCATCAACTTTGATGACAGTGAAATCAATTATTTAGTACCTGGAACATATGGGCTAACACTTTCAGTGTCGGATCTTTCAGGAAATACTTCAAATTTAGTCATCAATATTTATGTAGTTGATACTGGAAATCCAGTTATCCTTGGAGCTATTGACATCACCTATGAAATAGGCGATGCAGTTCCAGACTATCTTCTTGGTGTTACAGCGGAAGATGCTGTTGATGGCGATTTGACAAATCATATTGAGGTCAACTCCAGCAATGTCAATTTAGAGGCGGAAGGTCTCTACAATTTGGTATATACAGTGCGTGACGGATCCAATCGCACAGCAACGGTTGTCGTTAGTGTCACAGTCATCGATCCAAATTATGTTGAACCAATTGATTTACTAAATATTTATTATATTAATGATTTACATGGTGCGATTACTTATGAATCAGAACAAATGGGCTTGGCACGCATTGGAAACCTTGTGATGGATGAGAGATCCAGAAATCCTGAAAATACCCTCTTCATCGGTGGAGGAGATTTACTTCAAGGAACGCTCATTTCCAATTATTTTGAAGGTAGGTCGACAGTCAATGCGCTTGATGCCATCGGCATGGATGCATTTGTTTTAGGCAATCATGAATTTGACTGGGGTTTATCAACAGTTACCAGATATAGAAATCCTCTTTATACAGATGATCAGGTTGATGCTCCAATCCTCGGTGCGAATGTCTTTTTAGACGGCACGGAAACCAGACCTGATTTCATCGACCCTTATACCATCGTCCAAAAGGGCAATATCAAGGTTGGCATCATCGGTGTCATGGGATATGGACTTGAATCCAGCATCGCAGTTTCCAAGATTCAAGGCTACCATTTCGCAAGTCCTGAATATTGGGCGACATTCTATGCGGAATACTTAAGAACAGTGGAACAAGTTGATATTGTTTTAGTAGTTTTGCATGATAATGGCATTTCTACAGGCTTCAATCAAACAATGAGCCAGCTTTCAGGAAATCAAAAGGTGGATGCTGTATTCAACGGACACAGCCATTCCAGTTATTCAGGTTACTTAACGAGAACAGGCTCGACCAGTATGCCTTACATTCAATCTTCTTCAAACGGAAAAAACCTAGGCAGAGTAAGACTTACCTTAGATTCAGAAGGTAATATCACAGCATCTTCAGTCACCAACTTGACAGCATCTACAGATTCCAGATTGAACGTTGCGAATGCAGAAATCAACAGTATCATCGCATCTTATGAATTGCAGATCGAGCCATTATTGACCGAGGTCATCATGGTATCGGGAGCTTATATGAGTCAATCTGCATTATCCTTCTATATGGCAAAACTCATGCGAGTTGCAACAGGTAGCGATGTAGCGTTTCAAAATTTAGGTGGAACAAGAGCACCGATCATGAATGCTCAAAACATTACAGTCGCTACCCTTTATCAAATATTCCCATTCGATAACAAAATAAAGACAACTTATCTGACAGGTGCGCAAATCAATTCTTTCATCAACAGCAGCGGCGGAGCTTATCATGATATTAGAGATGACATGAGCTTCGATGATTCAACTTATTATAAGGTTGCTACCAATGATTACATGTTTGATCAGACTTATAACCCATTCATCTCAGGCATTGATTCTGAGGATACCGGAATTTTAATCAGAGACGTTTTGGAACAGGTATTGAGAAACCAAGCAGAAGTATACGATTTCTTCTTACTCACAAATCCTGTAGTTTTAGGAAGTTCTTATAGAAAGCTGGATGCTTTCATTCTTAAATCCGAAATCAATCAAGGATTATTCATTTAACCAAACACATTGAAATGAAAAAAGGCGCTCATGGTTGAGCGCCCTTTTTGTTGCTATGATTAGGAAACGATTGCTATTTTAGCTTTTCTAAGTTTTAAGAAGATAAATACGCCGCCTGCAATGGCTGCAGATCCGCCGATAGATGAAATTAAAATCACTGGAAGATAATTCACATCTTCGATGGTTATATCACGGTATAAAACATAAGAAGAATGTGCTGCAACCTTGATGGTTTCTCCACCTTTGTAGGTATCAAGAATTTCAGTGCCTGCAACATCTCCATCAATCACAAGTCTCCAACCGCCTTCTGTCGGAAGCTTGATTTTTGTTTGGCTGTTATTCGCATTATGGATGATGAGCATTTCTTCGTAGGTATCATTGCTTGAATCGTTGGTGATGATATAGCTGATGACGCCTGTTGTTGATTCATAGACGAACTCCAGGTTAGCGACGATGTCGCTTGCTTCAGTCATTCTCAAAGATGGGTGCGCCTTTCTAAATGCGATTAACCCTTTATAATATTCAAAAACATTCATTTCAACATCTCCAGCTTTCAAATCCCATCTGAGCTGGTTGACTGAATCAGGAGATTGATAACTGTTATGATCAAAACCTGTGCCTGTTGCTGAAGGTTTCGATCTCATGAATTCATCGCCTGCATGAAGGAAGGATATGCCTTGTGAAGTGAGAACAATTGCGTTTGCTTGCTTCATGAGTTGTGGAATGATTTCAAGCCTGTCTGTGACTGCAAGTGTTTGATAAAGCTTATCATATAAGGTATTGTTATCGTGTGCTGTCACATAGTTGATGGTTTTAAGAGGAGAAGTATGCCAAACTTTCTGTGCAGAAAGCAGTGCAGCATTGATGCCTTCATAAGCGATGCCGCCGACAATGCCGTATTTCGTGCGTGAAACCAGTTTGTCACTGAATGTGCCTTGAATGAATCCGCCTTCTTCTCTAGCGAATACAGAACCCTTGACACCATCTCTCAAATCATCATTAAATGCTCCAATTCCATCAAGTAAATATAAGTTATTCTTACCAGCTTGATCATCTAGTGGAAGCGGACTTGTTCCACCCATCCAAGGTTCGCCATAAACCATGATGGATTCATCGATTGCTTGAAGAGCTGTCATGATTTCATTCATTGTTTCAATATCATGAAGCGCCATCAAGTCGAATCTAAATCCGGAAATGTTATATTCGGTTGCCCAGAATACGAGGGATTCAACCATGAATTTACGCATCATGAAACGTTCAGATGCGGTTTCATTACCAGTTCCTGAACCATTGCTGAAACTGCCGTTTGTATTTTTTCTATGATAATATCCTGGAATGATCAAATTGAAATTGGAATCTGCGGTTAAACCTGTATGGTTATAAACGACATCCATGTTCACTCTGATATTCGCATCAGTGAATTTAGAGACAACTTCTTTCATTTCAGCGACTCTGACAAGACCATCATAAGGATCTGAAGAGAATGAACCTTCTAAAACGTTAAAGTTTAGAGGCATATAACCCCAGTTGAATGCATTATATTCTGTATCATCAAGTTTTGTTTCATCAACAACACCGTAATCAAAGAATGGAAGAAGCTGAACATGTGTGACACCAAGCTCTACGATATGATCGAAGCCAGTTGTTACACCTTGGTAAGCTGTTCCCTCTTCGACAAGACCTAAGTATCTCGCTCTATTTGCTTCGGTTCCAGTCCAGCTTGAGTGTGATGTCAAGTCTCTGACATGAAGTTCATAGATGATCGCATCTGTTGCATTGACCATGTTGTCTGCACGTGTATCGTATTCGAATCCTTCTGGATTGACTTGATCGAAATCAACAATCAGTCCACGTTTTCCATTGACGCCTGAGCTTTTCGCATAAGGATCGATGACTTCGTAATCATTTCCTCCGTTTTGAACGGTGAACGTATAATAGGTTCCATGCAAATTACTTGGCATTGAAATAAAGAATGTACCCTTTTCAGAAGGTGTCATCACATGTGTGCTGATTGGAGTATTGGTACCGCCATCAGATAACGATGTACCTGTATTGTATAAATTCAAGGTTACGGATTCAGAGATTGGCGCCCATAATCTGAACGTGGTTTGATTGCCATTCACGATGGCTCCAAGATCATCACCTTCGTAACCGAAAGCGTTATTGAACTCTTCAGAATCATAAATGCCATCAAAGGTGATTGTATAATCGCTTGTCGTACTGTTTGAGAAGTCTGCTTCGATGACATATTTCTTCGTAAAGTCCACATCATCATTTAAAACAACTGTGCCATTCATTCCATCAATGACGATGGTATCAACATCGATCAACACATCATCTGCATATACTCTAATATCTGAATCATCAAGTATTTCGGTTGCTGTGAAGACAAATGTATTCATATCTCGGAAATATGCTGATTTAAATTTAGGATTTCTGCTAGGTCCGTCAACATCATCAATGGATTCACCGATAGCCATATCGCCTTCAACAAAATAGACATGATAAATGCCATCTTCAGTTTCTGCAGGAATGTCGATGAAACGGTCGATGTCCAAATCTTTTAGGACCCAATTGCCTTTTCTAATGATTATGCCCAGCTGAGTGGCATTTTCCAGATCTCCGGTCAGATTTACCTTCGCAAGCACACCTCCGTAATTAAAAGTGGTAGCGGTATCATCTTCAGCCATTGCATAGGATGCCCCATCCATACTCGCTGGTTCACTCTGCCAAACCCATGCATTCCAGTCTGTATAATCCTCAGCAAAACGGTAATAATGGATGTATACCGAAGTGACTGGAGTAGCCCCAAAAACAACCATGCTATAGATGGCAAATAATGGCATTACTAAAAGAATAACAAGCAATTTCTTCATTTCTTTCTCCCTCTGATTTTCATGACAAATATTTTGATTTATTCACGAAGATGTCGTCTGAAAAACCGAATCATGATTTATTGTGATTCGCTTTCATTACAGGTTCATATTACAATAAAAAACATAAAAAGTAAACATCAAAGCATACTTGTAATCGCTTGCATGAAAGCCCTTCAGATGATATAATTGAATTATTAATTTAAGAGTTAAAAAAGGAGAAAAAAATGAAAAACAAAGTACTGATTTTACTTGTGATTTTGGCATCTGTGACATTGCTTTATGGATGCAAGAAACAAGATACCCTGTTGATTTGGGTTGGTGATGAGTCCCAAGAATTCTACCAGGGGATCATGGATGAATATGTAACTGCATATAACGAAGCAAACGATGAAGACTTTCCATACCTCGTGAGCGTCAAAGGTGTTGACACCGGTTCAGCTGCAGCAACGTTCCTTGAAGATACCGATGCTGGTGCTGATATATTTACAGTTGCACATGACAATTTAGGAAAATTGATTACTGGTTCAAGCAGTATCGCTCCAATTACTGATCCTGATCTACTTGCTCAAATCGCTGCAGACAATCCTGCAACTTTTGCTGATGTGATCAAGGGTTCTGTTGGTGGTACAGAATATACATTTGGAGTACCATACATTGCTCAAGCTTTAGTTTTATACTACAATAAAGAATTTATTACCGAACAACAAGTCTTAACTTGGGAAGGCATCTTGGCAGCAGCTGCTACAGCAAACAAGCAAGCATTATCTTTAACAGGCACAGATGGATTTAATAATTCATTCCTTCTACTTGCTAAAAATGCTACAACTCAAGCAACAAGCTTACGTCTTTATGCAGACGGCGACATCAATGAAAACTATGCAACAGGCGATGATGTCTTAAGCGTATTGAAGTGGGGTCAAAGATTCTTCACCAATCCAAATGGAGCGAAGAGACCTACGGATTCCGGTTGGACTGTTGAAATTCAAAATGAAATCTCTATCGCTGTCATCGGCGGAGCATGGCATTTCAATGCTGCTCAAGCAGCTTTAGGAAGCAATCTAGGCGTAACTAAGCTTCCAACATTCACTGTAACTTCACAAGATGTTTACGGATCAACTCCAGCTGGAACAGAATTCCAATCTGGAACATTCGCAGATGCTAAGATGTTTGTCATGAAGAAGGGCAGCGATAAAGCTGCATACCTGCAAGACATCATGATGCATTTATCAAGCAAAGAAATCCAAGAACAATCATTTACTGAAGCGAACAATCTTCCTTCTTACAAGAATGCGAAAGATGAATTTGATTCAATGACTGGGGATTCCGTTGAAATTCAATTGGCTGTCGCTCAGCTTGAAATGTTTGAAAGAGGAATTCCACAACCATTCGGTGCGGATACACGCTTTAATTTCTATTATTATTCTAAGGGTGCTCCTGACTTAATCATGGAAATCTTGGAAAATAAGAATGATTTATTTGATACTGACGCTGCTATATTGGCACAAATGCTGATCGTTGAAGCCATTTGGAAAACTGGAGTAAGACCAACCACTTAGTCTTCTCATCGAGTAGGAGGATATGATGAGCAGTAAAAACGTGCAACAAAATCAATCAATCATTTCTCGAATCCTTGTTTCCATCCTTACCTTTTTCAAGAATATTGGACTTGGCATCTATAAATGGATTATCAAAATAGGTGTGGGATTGAAAAACTCAACTGTTCATTTTGCGACCAGATTCAGAGATTCAAGCACATTGACCAAGGTTTCTCATTTCATCATGGGATTTGGCAATATGGCTAGAAAACAAATCGTCAAAGGCCTGCTCTACTTCGTTATTGAAGTAGGGTTCTTGACTTTTATGATTATGTCTCCAGTCGTCAATGATACGCCAATGGGATTCAGAGCTATAAAAAACTTTATCACTTTAGGTACGGTTGAAGGAGATATCTTCACACCTACCGACAATTCAATGCTGATGCTTTTATTTGGAGTAGTCACTACAGGAATCATTTTCATGTTCCTTGCAGCCTATTCATCAAATATCAAGAGCTCATGCCTTGCAGACGAACTGCAGAAGAAGGGTAAGAAATTACCAACCTTTAAGGAAGATTTGGCAGAATTGATGGATGCGAAATTCCATTTGACCATGCTGACTCCTGCAATTATCGGTATTGTGATTTTCACCATTCTTCCAACCGTCTTTATGATTTTAATCGCATTTACCAATTTTGATGCCCAACATCCTGCTGGACAGGTTTTGTTCGATTGGGTCGGATTAGAAAATTTCAGAAATATTTTTAGCGGATCTGGTGAAATTTCTGTAAGGTTCCTTCCAGTTTTATCTTGGACGATGATTTGGGCATTCTTTGCTACATTCTCCAATTATATCGCTGGTATTTTGCTTGCGTTGCTCATCAATAAAAAGCAGATTAAGTTGAAGAAACTTTGGAGAACAGTATTCATCATGACGATTGCCATTCCACAGTTTATTTCTCTTCTGGCTGTTCGTAACATTTTATCCGAATATGGTCCAGTGAATAATTTGTTGATGACGATTGGCTTAATCGATTCTCCAATTTCATTCTTGGCGACTGCAGCCAATGTTTGGACTGCGCGCATTACCATCATTGTGATCAACTTGTGGGTAGGTATTCCTTACACCATGCTGATGACAAGCGGTATTTTAATGAATGTTCCACAGGATCTTTATGAAGCAGCAACGATTGATGGCGCAAGCAAGCGGCAGGCGCTCATGAACATTACGGTTCCTTATATTGTATTCGTTACGACGCCATACCTGATTACCTCGTTTGTAGGTAACATTACAAGTTTTAACATTATCTATCTCTTGACGGGCGGCGCACCGATCGTACCGGGCGGATATAAAGCGGGAAGCACCGATTTGCTTGTGACTTGGCTGTATAAATTGACGATTGATGAGAACGAATATAACCTTGGTTCCGTCATCGCCATCATGACATTCATCATCACTGCGACAGGAACCCTGCTGACTTACCGCAAGAGCAAGGCATATAAAGATGAGGAGGCGTTCCAATAATGAACCAATTGACTATGAAAGCTCCAAAATCTAAAAGCATGAAAAAAACAGAAAGAACATCAACCATTACCGGTTATATCACGTTGATTATAATGTCTGTGATTTGGATGTATCCGATTGTTTGGATCATTTTAAACGCATTTCGAACAGAACGAAATAATCAAGGTGATTTGGTAGGAATCGTTGTTTCCAACTATTTCCCTAAAGCGGTCGGTTTCGATAATTTCATCAAACTGTTCACGACAACCGAATTTCCGACATGGTTCATGAACACGCTTGTCGTCGCTATCTTTAGTTTCATCTTCTCAACATTCCTGACACTCTCTGTCGCTTATGTCATGAGCAAACTGAAATTTAGAGCGCGCAAGAAATTCTTAAATGTGGCACTGATTCTTGGATTATTCCCAGGATTTATGTCGATTATCGCTATTTATTACATCTTGAAGGCTGTCAACCTGACTCAATCGCTCGCAGCGTTGGTTCTCGTCTATTCAGCAGGTTCAGGATTAGGGTTCTATATTGCCAAGGGATTCTTTGACATCATCCCAAATTCATTGATTGAGTCTGCAAGACTTGATGGAGCGACTAATTTTCAGATTTTCATTAAGATCATCCTTCCCATCAGCAAACCAATCATTATTTATACAGCACTGATGTCATTCACGGGACCTTGGATGGACTTCATTTTCGCCAGGGTTATCCTAGGCGAGACCAACACGCACTTACATACGGTCGCTGTCGGATTGTACACGATGCTTTATGGACAATTCGTCGATGTGAATAAGTTCACCATGTTCGCAGCAGGTTGCGTGATTGTCGCGATTCCGATCGTCGCTATGTTCTTATCGATGCAGAAGTACTATATTGAAGGCGTCACTGCCGGATCAGTTAAAGGATAATACATGATTAGAAAACTATGGATTGGAATCAGCTTGCTGGCACTATCATTTCTATTATTCTCTTGCACAAAGCCTGAGTATGTCATAGAAGTTGATGAACAGCTTGAAGCACACATTTTAGATGATCAGTTTAGAACCTACTATGAAATATTCGTAGGTTCCTTTTCCGATAGCAACAAAGACGGTCTCGGTGATTTGAAGGGAATGACAAATAGACTTGATTATTTGAATGATGGAGATCCCAATTCAGGAAAAAGCTTAGGTATCGATGGAATCTGGCTGATGCCGATCATGGAATCACCCAGCTATCACAAGTATGATGTCGCGGACTACATGTCCATCGACAAAGATTATGGTACGCTTGAAGATTTTGAAAACTTCGTCGATGAAGCAGATAGCAGAGGCATTAATGTCATCATCGACTTGGTATTAAATCATACTTCTATGTATCACACATGGTTCAAACAAGCCAAAACAGCGATTAACGCTGGCGATTTGACCAACCCCTATATTGAATACTATTCACTTGTTAAAGAAGATGGAAAAGAACCCGGCAAAACCTACTATCCATTCGCTCAAGATTATTTCTATGAAGCGAACTTCTCTCAGACAATGCCAGAACTCAATATGGATAGCCTTCTTGTTAAAGCTGAAATCATCGACATCCTGCAGTTTTGGTTCGATTTAGGTGTTTCAGGGTTCAGATTGGATGCCATCAAGTATGTTTACTTGAATGACACTCAAAAAAACCTGGACTTTTGGAGCTGGTTCATCGAAGAATGCGTCAAGATCAATCCTGATGCTTATATCGTTGGAGAAGTTTGGTCGGGAGATGCGTTGATTGCTCCTTACTATGCAAACTTCAGCAATTTCGACTTCGGAATGTCTCAACTCGAAGGTGCGGTCGCATCAACCGCCAATGCTGCTGATGCTGTCAACAATTATGTAAGTTACTTGAATAATTATCGAAACATGATCGACGATTATAGCGAAAACCCAAACCTGACTCCATTCATATCAAATCACGACATGAACAGATCGGCAGGATACTTAAATGTCTCCGATTATAGAATGCACATGGCTGCCAATCTTTACATTTGGAGCTATGGGACACCATTCTTATATTATGGTGAAGAAATAGGTATGAAGGGCAGCAGAGGTACAGAAAGCACGGATGCGAATAGAAGACTGAAGATGCTTTGGGGAGATAAGGATACAGTCATAGATCCAGTGGGATCGACCTATGATATTGAGAAACAAACCAATGGCACTGTCAAGGATCAGATAAACGATCCGAACAGTTTGTTCAATCACTATAAAAAAGTGATTATGATCAGAAATGCAAACCCTGAAATTGCCCGTGGAACCTACACATCGCTCACCTTTACAGGCTATTTCACCTTTGGCGGATTCCTATCAACTTATCAGGAAAGCACCGTTGGAATCTTTCATAATACTGGGGAAACAGCGATCACAATCGACTTAAGTTTATACACAGATTATACATTTACAATCTTGAGAGGATTTGCAGGAAAAGGTGTGGCAAGTCTCTCAAATCAGTTTTTAACAATCGACGGATTGACAAGTGTGGTAATAAAATAACGGTACCACAATAAAAATTCAGCAAACATATTGTTGTTTATGGGAAAAAATGTTAAAATGAAAACGCTTATATTAAACAAATAAGAGAAAAAAGGAGAAAAAAATGAAAAAATTATTATCAGTAGTAGTTTTATTAGTTGCTGCATTTATCCTTGTCGGATGCAATACTGTTAGCGACGAAATCCTAGTAGATGCTGCTCATGACTATTATGCAGCTGGCGCTGTTACAGGTTGGGGCGATGCAGTAGGCAATGAAGACTTTAAGATGGAAGCAATTGCTCGTAGTGACGAACGTGTTGCATCAATCGTTGATGAACTTGAAGGTGCTGTATATCTGTATTTAGTAGAAGTTACTATTCTAAGCTCAGGTGCAGGTTGGACTTTCACTTACACAATTGATGGCGTTGAAACTGTATTTGATGGCAACCAAGCAATCAAGATGATTAGAACTGATGCAGATGGCGAAATTCCAAACTGGTGGGGACCAAGCCCAGAAAGTGGAGAATTCTTCAGTTTGACTCCAGAAACTTATTACATCCCACCTTATGTTGAAACTCCAAGCCCACAAGGCGACTGGAATTCAAACCCAGGTGCATTCGCAGCTGCAACTTTCTACATGATTTTTGCTGACTTCGGTACAGGCGAAGCAAGAGGTTTAGGACTTATTGCTAAATAAGTTCAACAGTTACAAAAACTAATTTTAAAAGGTGAATGGCGTTTGCTATTCGCCTTTTTTCTTTTCCTATATTTTTACATATTTTTAAGAAAGAAACCGATTTTTTGATTATGCAAACGGTCACATACATCATTCGTGATTCTTTGTGTTAAAATAATAATGAATATTATTATAAAGGAGATTAATCATGCAAAATATATTGACTAGCAAAGATTCCTTCAAAGAGGCGTTTTTGCATGATCTTAAGGATAAATTTGGTGTGGAATTGGAAAATTCCTCTGTCTTTCAACGCTATACGGTTTTAGCGACGATTTTAGATAGAGACTTGGAATCCGACTATCAGAAAACGAATGCATATGTGAAAAACAATAATCTTAAAAAAACAATTTATTTTTCAATGGAATTTTTGATGGGAAGATTGATCACCAACAATCTTCAAAATAGCGGTGCTTATGATGTAGTCAAGTCAGCATTTCAAGACATGAACATTGACATGAATGAAGTTGAAGAGGCTGAAGCGGATGCAGGACTTGGCAATGGCGGTCTGGGAAGGCTTGCTGCTTGTTTTCTAGATTCTGCAGCATCAGTCGGTTTACCATTATACGGTAACAGCTTACGCTATCAGCATGGTTTTTTCAAACAGGAAATCAGAAACCACAAACAGGTGGAACTTCCTGATCCTTGGTTGAGGAATCCCTTCATATGGGAAAAAAGAGTCGACGAAGATGCGATAGAAATTCCATTATTCGGTTATGTTGAACATACCAGACTGGTGAATCCGCAGTGGATTAAAGCCGTTCCTTATGATGTTAAAATCGTAGGTGATCAAAATGGAGTCATCACGAAACTTCGTTTATGGTCTACTGAACCTAGTGACCGTCAACTGATCAAGAGTGACGCATACTTAAAAATGACCACTCAAATTTGTGATTCACTTTATCCTGATGATTCAACAGAAGAAGGAAAGTCACTCAGATTGATGCAATCCTATGTATTTAGCGCTGCTGGTATCAAATCTGCGATCAACGAACACAAAAACGCCGGAAGAGATATCCGCACTTTGTCAGACTTTTATACCTTCCAGATCAATGATACGCATCCGACATTAATCATTCCTGAATTAATGCGCATTCTGATGGATGAAGAATTCATCAGTTATGAAGATGCTTGGCATATTACGCAACGTTCATGTGCATTCACAAATCATACGATTCTTTCTGAAGCGCTTGAAAAATGGAATATCCAGATATTTAGAAATCTATTGCCGCGAATTTATGAAATTATCGCAGAAATGAACAGACGCTTCAAGTTTATTCTTGAATCTGATGGTCGTTTCAACAAAGAACAGATCTATATGATGGGCCTTGTCGGACAAAACCATGTACGCATGGCGCACATTTGCATTTATGGTTCATTCTCAATCAACGGAGTTGCTGAATTGCATACAAGCATCCTGAAGAATACCGAAAT
>DOYO01000003.1:5928-6154 GCA_003518475.1 Acholeplasmataceae bacterium | reverse complement strand
CGGCGTTTTTCTTTTATAGCTTCTTATATAAGATTTTTGTCTGTCCCTCTTGCCCGATTTCTTCATAACCTCTTTCCGAGTACATATTCATCGTTCCCCGGTAATGAAGCTCTTTTTTAAAATCACCGATGATCGGGAGAGCAATCATTCCGTCATATCCTTGGTATCTGTAAAAATCAATTGCATGGTCCAAAATGGCTCTTGCAATACCCTGACCTCTAAAGTC
>DOYO01000003.1:0-5857 GCA_003518475.1 Acholeplasmataceae bacterium | reverse complement strand
TTGCTATGATAATAATGGCAATAACAGCTTTTCCAATTTGGAGCATGCTCATATTCGATGTTTTCGAAATAGCTTGTAAATTGATCAATTAAATCTGGAGTCAGTTTCTTGATTTCAATCATAAATCTTCACCCCTTTTTTCTTCATTATAGCACAAAGAAAAAAGCCTTTGGTTGACCAAAAGCTTTTTTGACTACAGTGGGAAAATATTTTTGTTGAATTCCTGATTGACAATTTGTCCGACTGCTGAGTAAAATGCAGACAATCCGCAGAATAATCCAACAATACCTGCAATAATTGTAATTGTGCCATTTCCTGTGAAATCTCCTAATGCGAGCAGGAAGAACAATACGGTTAACGATCCAAAAACAATTTGCGTGATTCTATTGTGCTTCAATGTCCCGATGAACATGAATGCGGTGAACAAACCCCAAACAGCCAAGTAATACCCCATGGAAATCTTATCTGCTTCAAAACCTTCAGGAGCCATCGTCCAAATTGCGACCAAAGACCACCAAAACGTACCGTAAGCGAGAAATGCAGTTCCTGCAAATGTGTTACCTTGCTTCATTTCGAAAATACCTGCGATGATTTGCGCCAAACCGCCCAATGCGAACCCCATAGCAATAATCACGATGGATAGAGGGATCAGATCAGCATTATGCAGGTTTAACAAAATCGTTGTCATCCCAAAACCTAAGAGTCCCAATGGACCTGGGTTTGCTAACTTCTTAACTTCTAAAGACATTGATTTTCTCCTTATTTGATTCATATGAATCGTGCTTGATATTAAATGTTTAATTCAGCCGATACCATTATAATGAATAATTATTCTTTTGTAAATAGATATCATGCAAGTATTTTTCTATGATTGAATTTGAAGAAAAAATCATGTATAATGCCTATGAATAGCGGAGGTAATCCATGTATCAGCTGATTGATCGATTTATCGAAAAACTCATGAAAGAATCCACTCCAGATCGTCCCTTTTGGAACATTGAATCCATCAAGGCAGGCAAGGAACCCCATTGGAATTATATCGATGGATGCATGATGACATCCCTTTTAGAGCTCTATAAAGAAACTAAAGAAGAAAAATATATCAAATTCGTTGAAAACTTCATCGATTTTTATGTTTTTGAAGATGGAACCCTCAGAGGNNGGTGTTATTTGACTTATATGAAATCACCGGTAAGGAAAAATATAGCAAAGCGATTGATTATACCTATCAGCAGATCATGCACCAGCCCAGAACTAAGGAAGGCAGTTTTTGGCATAAAAAAATCTATCCGAACCAAGTCTGGCTCGATGGATTATTCATGGCTCAGCCCTTCTACACCCTTTATGAAACATTTAGAAATAAAAAACAGAATTATATAGATATCATTCATCAGTTCAAGACAGTCAGACGTGTGATGTTCAATCCTGAAAAAAAACTTTACTATCATGGTTATGATGCCAGCAAAACGATGTTTTGGGCAGATCCAGCAACTGGATTATCAAAAAACTTTTGGCTCAGAGCCATGGGATGGTATGTTGTAGGGATTGTTGACGTGATGGGATATATGGATGATGAGAAACAAAAAAAGAACTTCTTCTTTCCACTCTTGAAAGAAATCATCGATGGCTTGTTGATGTATCAAGATCAAGATTCCAAGCTGTTTTATCAAGTTGTTGATATGAAGGGCAGAGAAGGAAACTACTTGGAAGCGAGCGGCAGCGCATTAATCAGCTATGCAATTTTAAAAGGAACAAGATTAAAAGCTTTAGAGCCCCGCTACGAACAAATCGGACTCGATATATTTAATGGGATTGCAAAAAAATATTTATCTGAAAAGAATGGAGATCTGAATTTAGGCGGTATTTGCTTGGTTGCAGGTCTTGGCCCGGAAAATAATTTAAGAAGAGATGGAAGTTATCAGTACTATATCTCCGAACCCGTCGTTGAAAACGATGCGAAGGGCGTAGGTCCATTAATCATGGCGTACACTGAAGTTAAGAAAGTGCTAAAAAAGAATTTATAAGAAAATAAGGACAGCTCCAAACGAGTTATCCTTTTTTTATTAATCACACGATTGGTTATTGACATTCTAAAATTTTTAAAGTATTCTATACATAAACTACAACTGTAGTCAAGGAGATCAATGATGAAATATGAAAAGATAACTGAATCGGAATGGCAAGTCATGCGTATTTTATGGGATCACAGTCCTCAAACATCCGCACAGATCATTCAACAGATGACTCCAATTCAAAAATGGAGTCCGACAACCATCAAGACATTTAT
This sequence comes from Acholeplasmataceae bacterium, assembly GCA_003518475.1. Classification (GTDB taxonomy): domain Bacteria; phylum Bacillota_I; class Bacilli_A; order Acholeplasmatales; family Acholeplasmataceae; genus Peloplasma. The sequence continues at coordinate 3,570 of DOYO01000003.1, read as the reverse complement.
CTCAAGATTGATAGATAAAAACGTACTCAGTTATGAAAAAATCGGAGATAAAAGATCCTATTTTCCATTGATTACTGAAAAAGATTGCGTCCTCAATGAAATGAAGTCAACAATCAACATGATTTATGGAGGAAAAGAGAATTTTTCCACGAAGCACTTTGTTTTTTATGGCAATAACGATGAAGCGTTCATCAGGGAATTGGCACCAGCCATCGAAATCAATTATGTTTCACTCTCCAAGCATTTTTCTTTTCAGTTTAAGGACAAGCAATCCATCTATTTGCATTCAAGCCAAAGTCGTTTGTTCTCTGCTTTGGGTATGAATCAAGCACCATCTTGGGTACGTGCTGCTTCCATGTGGGATATCCTTCATCTTGCTCCAAAAGAATCGTTTACTGACAGGGATCCAAATCGTTTATTGCATCATGTGCTAACTACATTGGTCATTCAAACAATCAATCCTTCTACACCCTATTGGTTGCAGCAAGGGATCTCAGCATATGAAAGTCAATGGTTGAGCATATCCGATATTAAAAAATCCATAAAAGCAAATCAATACATGTTGGAACAGCTTGATTTTGTCGAGCGATCCGATCAATTCCTGCAATTTAGAGAATATAGCGGTCATGAGTTTGCGTATACCTTTGTCGAATGCATCATTAAGACCTTCGGGTATCCGAAGCTTAATCTATTCATCCAAGATCCAAATGAATTAAGACGTCAATTCAATCAAGAATCTCATTCCCTCAGGGAAATTTGGCGTTCCTTTCTGGATAAGGAATATTTAGGTGGTGTTTCCAATGATTAGTAAACTCAAATTATTGTTCATACTTCTGCTTCTAATGATGCTTGTCATAGGTTGTACAGAACACGTTGAGCCCCCCATCATTTGTCAAAGCAATGAAGAACTCATCGATGGATCTTGCATCATTATCCCGGTTCAATGCGGTGAAAATGAAACATTAGAAGATGGAATTTGTGTAACTTTACCTCCACAGTGTGGAGAAAATGAATATCTGGAAAATGGTGTTTGTGTTCTTCCTGAACTTAATCTGTTTGAAAAAACATACACTCTTCAGCAAGTCACAGCGGATTTTAATCAGCTTGTCAGATATCTTGAAGATCACAACCCCATGCTTTATTCATTTGAAAAAGATATCCGCTTTGTTGTTGATGAACAGAGAAATCTTCTCTTTGACGGGATGAATCAAGTTGAACTCATCAGAGTTCTCGCACCCATAGTTTCTGCATATCAATGTGGTCACACATTTGTGGGATTCAGCAGGGATTCATATGCATACTTTGAAGAGAACATTCCAATCTTTCCGCTTTTTGTCAGATTATTTGAGCATAAGCTGTATGTGACTGGAAACTACGAATCCTATGGCATCCCTTTAGGTTCGGAGATCATCAGCATGAATGGTGAACCCATGGAATGTATCCTTGAAACATACTTGAATGCGATCTCATCTGATGGAGAGAACTTAACCTTCAAATATGCAATCATCGATATGATCTTTTCGGATCTCTATTTCGAGTTTATCTCCAGCAGCACTACCTTTTTGATAGAATACATTGAACCTGGAACATCCGTAATCTTAACGAAAACTTTGATCGGCGTAACAAAAAACATCTTGTACAGTCAAATCACTACAGAAGATCAACTGCCTTATCAGGCTTTCTACACAGAACAATATGCTCTAATGGAAATATCAACATTCCAACCTATCAGCCCATATTCAAGAATGAGTTATTCTGCTTTCTTCCTTGAATTTTTCACAGAAGTCGAGCAACGTGGAATTCAAAATGTCATCATCGATATCCGGAACAACGGTGGTGGTGATCCCATGGTGTCAAGCGATTTATTCAGCTTCATCGCAGACTATGCCCAACCTTATTTTGACATGTCGAGTCCTGATTTTTATCCCACATTAAAACGTAACGTCCCCTTGAAGAATCCTCATTTTTCAGGAAATCTTTATGTTCTAATCAATGGGATGAGTTTTTCAACAAGCGGTCACTTTGCAGCGCTTGTCAAATCCCAAAATTTAGCAACGTTCATCGGTGAAGAATCAGGCGGATCCTACACATGCTCTGATAACTCGTCACAGACCAGCTTATCCAACACACGTCTCTTCTTGGGTTCATCCAATTCGATTTGGACCGTTGCTGTAGATGGTCTTGAACTAGGCAGAGGCATTACCCCTGATTATCAGGTGCTCATGACCATCGATGACTACATCCAGCAAACAGACCCGATACTTGATTTTACACTTCAACTGATCCAAAACGGATAACCGTTATCGAATCATTTCTCTTTCCAAATGAAAAAAGGCCACCTTCTAATAAAAGGGCGGCCTCTTTTCTNNACAGTGCCATAAACAATTTCTTTAACCTTGAATCTGTCTTGAACCATCTTTCCAACAGTCTGTGCTTCATCCAAACAATCACCATGTGAAATAAAAATGGTTTGTGATTCTGGATTTGTAATTCTTTCTGCAATTAAATCCACCATGGCAACCAATGAGAAATCTCTTCCTCTCGCTTTTTTTAGCGGAACGAGCTTACCTTCATTGCTGACATGCAAAATCGGTTTAATCTTCAGTAAAGCCCCTAAGAACGCTTGTGTGTCTGATAAGCGTCCCCCTCTTTTCAAGGTTCCCAAATCATCCACGGTAAACAAATGGCATAAATTAAGTTTATTTTCTTCTAGCCATTGAGCGATTTCTTCAATGGTTTTTCCAGCTTTCTTCATCTGATACGCGTACCAGATCAACAATCCCTGACCCATGGATGCGGATAAGGAATCCACAATCACGATTTTAGAATTTGGATATTGCGTTTTCAAGTCCTCAGCAGCAACCTTAGAGGATTGAAGCGTTCCGCTCAACGCGCTAGAAAACCCAATATAGAGGATATCATCGCCATTTTTAAGGATTGGTTCAAAGAATTCCATGAATTCACCGACATTCACCAGCGAGGTTTTCGCTATTTTCTTGTCTCTGAGCATGGTGTAGAACTTCTTGATGGAGAGTTCTCTTTCATCTGGATAGTGTCTGTAGACATTACCTTCAATTTCAACAGATAATGGAACTATCCCTAAGCCAATTTCTTTCACCATGTCGTTGGTTAAATCTGAACATGAATCTGTAACAAAAATCATTTTTTTCATCTGTATCCTCCGTATTTTTTTTGATGAGATCTCTAAATATGGATCATGCTTACTTAAATTATAATGGTTTATTAAGAATCATGCAACTTTATAAAAGAAAAACGATAATTAATATCGTTCTTTCTTAATGCTTGATCCGCTTTTACTCTTATTTTTAGAGTAATCAAAGTATGAGCTGCCTTCATCATCATTCTTGATTGCTTTTCTGAGATCATCCTTTTTCTTGGATTTGTTTTCATCAGAAGGCGTACCCCATTTTTTAGCATCTGTCTTGATTTTGACTGGGTCTACTTCTGGTTTGACAACCTTGACATAAGGTTCTCTCTTCTGTGGACGTCCGTCTCCATCATATTTTTGATAACTTCTATTGGAATCGCTTTTTGGAAATTTGTCATAGG
>DOYO01000031.1:8845-9284 GCA_003518475.1 Acholeplasmataceae bacterium | reverse complement strand
CTGATTGTGATGGTTGAAGTCTTCAACTGTTCAGCAAGTTCTTCAACACTGACGTTTTCTCTATATTCCAGTAGTTTTAAGATATGTTCTCTTCTTTTTTCAATAGAAGCTTTACTTGTTCTCATGATCATTCCCCCTACTTGTAATTCTTAACATGGGCCAATTCCGGTCCAATCTCTCTTGCATCGTTTACATAAACAGTTTCTTTTTGATTCTTTTCTGCTTTATAATATTTTGCGAATAAGATATAGTAATATGTCAGTTCCCTATTGTTTAAAGAAGTAGGAACGACATTCTTCAAGAAATCATAAGTCTTGTTCATGTTGCCTTTCAATAGATAATAATCTGCTGATACCATGCTTAATGAGTAAACAGGTCTTGCTGCATATCTTTTCTTTGTTTTAACCTTATACGCATCATTGATCAATTTAAAGTATTC
>DOYO01000031.1:5510-8813 GCA_003518475.1 Acholeplasmataceae bacterium | reverse complement strand
CTGGAATATCCTTTGATGATATCCAGTTTTTTTAATGTATTCGCGACTTCGACAGCTTGATCAGGATTGCAATCAATGACTAAATGCTTGGTTGCTTTTTGATAGAAAAATCTGAGGATCTCTGAGATGATGAAGAAGAATGAAAAAAACAACATCACCAAGATATATAAGATCTGTATGCGAAGCACGGGTTCTTCTAAAATGATTTGTACGCTAAACACAATGAAAACAACCAAGAAAAGAGCCATCATGAACAAACGCATCTTTTCACCTAAAACCAACTTATTCAATCTAAACATAACGCACCTCGGAATCAATCATCTTTCTGTTTTTTCTTCAGTATAACAAATGTATTCATAAATGTAAACGTTTACGATGTTTATTGTTCATAAATTGAGCATTATATGATAAATCAATATCTAAAAGTATCAATAAATGAAAAAAATGATTGTATAAATGAACGTTACCACATATAATTAAGGTGAAAAAATAGTTTCGTATCGATTAAAAGGAGATATCTATAAATGGCGAAGGTCAATGAAATTACCAAAGATTCATGGTTAAGAAGTACATTTCCTGAATGGGGAACATGGCTAAACGAAGAAATAGACAATGAAGTCGTTCAACCTAAAACTGTTGCTCTATGGTGGTTGGGATGCATGGGATTTTGGATCAAGACTGAAAAGAATACCAACATCGCTGTTGACTTATGGTTTGGAAACGGAAAAAGAACTCAAAAGAATGGTTTAATGGTTGCTGGTCATCAAATGGCGAACATGTCAGGCGGAAGAAACGTTCAACCGAACTTAAGAGCTCAACCCTTTGTTTTAGATCCATTTGAAGTGAGAAACCTAGATGCAGTTGTAGCAACCCATTATCATGCAGATCATATGGACATCAACTTTGCTGCTGCAGTGCTTCAAAATGTTAAAGAACCTATTCCATTCATCGGACCTAAAGAATCTGTCAAGCTTTGGATCAAATGGGGAGTTCCCGCTGAACGTTGCATTACCGTTCAACCTGGTGATGTCATTAAAGTCAAGGATGTTGAAATCGTTGCTTTAGATTCATTCGATCGTACGTGCTTAGTCACTACCGATGGATATCAAGATTTAAAAGGAACAATACCTAACATGGATGAAAAAGCAGTCAACTACTTATTTAAGACTTCAGGTGGAAATATCTATGATGCTGCTGACTCGCATTATTCAATCAATTTCGGAGATCATGGAAAGAAACACAAGATTGATATCGCATTTGGAGCTTATGGTGAAAATCCAGTCGGAATCGCAGATAAACAAACATCTGTGGACATCTTAAGAATGGCAGAAGCATTACAAACCAAAGTCGTTATTCCTCTACACTATGATATCTGGACGAATTTCATGGCTGATCCTAAAGAAATCCAGTTCTTATATGAAATGAGAAAATATAGACTTCAATACAAGTTTGAACCATTCATTTGGGAAGTTGGCGGCAAGTATGTTTATCCAAATGATTTAGGCAAGCGTGAATATCACCACAGAAGAGGTTTTGAAGATGCCTTCGAGAATGAGCCTAACACACCATTCAAATCGATGCTATAGGAGGTTCAAATGCTACTCGATACCATTATAGAAAAGAAGCATTACTTATTCCTTGATCATGTGGACACATGGCAAGAAGCAATCAGAATGAGCTGCAAGTCACTCGAATCCGATGGAACCATCGATTCAAGTTATGCAGAGCTCATTATTGAATGCGTCGATAAATATGGTCCATATATTGTTTTATTTCCAAATTATGCAATGCCGCATTCCACAGAAGGAGCAAAAGGAGTTTATGGTACGGCAATCAGCTTCATGAAGCTGAACAAGCCTGTATCATTTGATCCAAATGATCCATCCAAGGATGCAAAGGTATTCTTCACGCTNNTTATTATGGGTTAACTCAGTTGAGGATTTGAAAGAACTCACTGAAAAAAAATAGAAAGAGAAATAGGAGAGAACGATGAGCGGAATTTTAAGTTTTTTGCAAGGCATTTGGGAGTTCTTCGCAAATAACATTCTAACTCAACCAGCTTACTTTATCGGGTTGATGGTTGTTATCGGTTATATGTTGTTAAGAAGACCTTGGTACGAAGTATTGTCTGGATTCGTTAAGGCAACTGCTGGTTACCTCATTTTGATTGTTGGTTCTGGCGGATTAGTTAACAACTTCAGACCAATCTTGGTTGGATTAAAGACACGTTTCGATCTTGATGCAATGGTTATTGACCCTTATTTTGGTCAGAACGCCGTTACAGCAGGTGTCATGGAAACATTTGGTAGATCATTTTCATCAGTGATGATCTTATTGTTGATTGCCTTTATCTTTAATATTCTTCTAGTAGCATTTAAGAAGTATACGAAGATGAGAGCGATCTTTACAACTGGACACGTTCAGTTGCAACAAGCATCAACAGCATTCTGGTTGATTCTGTTTGCTTTCCCAACATTACAAGATCCTCTAATCCTTTTGATCATGGGATTGGTACTTGGTCTATATTGGGCAGTTGGTACGAACTTGACCGTTAAGATTACACAAGATTTGACAGATGGCGCTGGCTTTGCGATTGCCCATCAACAAATGTTCGGTTTGGCATTATTTTCCAAGCTAGCTGAAAAGATGAACTCAGGCAAGAGACAATCTAAGAAATTAGAAGATATGAACTTTCCTGGATTCCTTTCCATCTTCAATGAAAATATCGTTGCTACATCGATTTTAATGACTATATTCTTTGGTGCGATTCTATTGATCTTAGGTAAACCTTACCTAATTGAAGCAGGATTCTTAGGAGCTACCAAGTCATTCTTCTTCTACATTTTGACAACTGCATTGAACTTCGCAGTTTATCTAGCAATCCTTCAACTTGGTGTTCGTACATTCGTTACAGAATTGACTAACTCATTTAAAGGTATTTCTGAAAAACTTCTTCCAGGTGCTGTACCAGGCGTTGACTGCGCAGTATCTTATGGTTTCGGTTCACCTAACGCAGTAACAATCGGTTTCTTATTCGGCGCACTTGGTCAATTCTTAGCAATTGGCACATTGATCGTTTTGAAGAGTCCAGTACTTGTTATCGCAGGATTCGTTCCAGTATTCTTTGATAACGCAACTATCGCAGTATTCGCAAATAACAAGGGCGGTATCAGAGCAGCTATGTTATTCCCATTCATCGCAGGCCTCATGCAGGTATTCGGTTCAGCATTCATTGCGAGCTGGGTTGGCATGGCAGCTTATGGCGGATACCTTGGAATGTGGGACTGGGCAGTTGTATGGCCA
>DOYO01000031.1:0-5431 GCA_003518475.1 Acholeplasmataceae bacterium | reverse complement strand
AAAGTATTGGTATCATGTGCAAACGGAGCAGGTACAAGCCTGTTAATGAAGATGACTGTCGATAAGGCATTAAAGTCTTTGAAGATTCCTGTCATGAAGATACATCATTGTTCCCTTTCTGAAGGCAAGAGTTCAGCATCGCAATATGATTTGGTTTTCTGTCCACTGAATTTCATCGATATGTTTGCTCAAGCGAAGGCGAGCGGTAAGACAATCGTCATCGGTTTGAGAAATGCAATGTCGGAAGTTGAAGCGAAAGAAAAGATTATTGCTGCAGGACTTGTCGAAAAATATGTCAAATAAGTAAGTAGAATTTTGTGGATGGTGGACGCACGTTCACCATCCACATTATCTCTTTATGGGCATGCAGAAAGATATATTTATTTGTTTTTAGAGATGAGGATAATCAACTATGGATTTAGCATTGTTAAAAGAAAAAGGCAAGGATGTCAAGCTTGTTGTTTTTGATTTGGATGGTACGCTTTTAACATCGAAAAGCAGGATTTCCGACTTAAGTATTTTAGCGATTAAAGAATTAAAAAAACAAGGATTTTTGATAGCAATCGCTTCAGGACGTATTTTTACGATGCTGGAGAGTTATTATAAAACCATAGATTTGAAGGATTTTGTGATTTCTTCAAATGGTGCATCCATTGATTGGATTGAAACAAAGGAAACCATTCAAAAGATAACATTGGATCCAGAGGATGCGAANNTATAATCAGATTGCAATTGAACAAGGACTTACACCGATTGATGTTATTGTTTATGAGGATATGCATCATGATTGGACAGACATCGAAAAAATATTAATCTACGAAAAAAATTCAATGAAGATCAATAAAGTTGAAAAATTCATTGATACCTATACAAAGCTCATTTATACGACCTCTGATCACAACATGTTGGATATTTCTTCCATCGGGGTGAGCAAGGGTAATGCAGTTCAAAAGATTGCAGAGCATTTAAAGATTTCACCNNGCTACAGAAAACGGAAGTAAGAAGGCTTTGAAGAACGCAGACTTCATCACGTTATCCAATGATAATGAAGGTATCGCGTACGCCATTAAAGAAATACTATTGAGGTGAACATAAAATGAATGTTAAAAAAATCATATTGGATCAGTTTCACAGAGCTTATGCAGTAGGAAATATTTATATCAACCAAGAGCTTCATGTCATCGTGGCNNTGGGATGGCGAAGGGGGAACAATGTCCATCGTTGAGCTTCCAAACACCAACGGAGAATTTCTTGCAACCAAAAGATTCTTTCCAGGTTTTAATGCAAAAGAATCCAAGATTGTTCATGTCATTCCAAATGGTGATGGATTCATCGTTAAAGATTTCATTTCTATTCCTTATCTCCACAGATTTGATATTTTGGAATTGAATGGCATCCAGTATTTCATTGGGGCATCTCTATGCACATCAAAGACGGAAAGAGAAGACTGGTCAAATCCCGGCAAGGTATTTGTCGGTATTCTGCCTAAGGATTTATCCGAAGGCATGGAAGTCAAGCCCATCTTAGAAAACCTATATCACAACCACGGTTACTACCGTGCGACATACCATGGAAATCCAGCAAGCTTCATCACCTCAGATGAAGGCGTATTCGTCTTCGTTCCACCACATGATGGAAATGAATCCTGGGAAATCGAGCATATCATTAAAACAAGAGTAAGCGATGTCGCTGTACTGGATATCGATCAAGACGGTGAAGATGAAATATGCTCCATTGAGCCATTCCACGGTAACGACATGCATATTTATAAGAAAGTGGAAGGCATTTATCAGGTCGTTTACACGATTCCCCGTCCATTAGAATTCGCGCATGCCTTGGCAGGAACCTCATTACGCGGCAAGCCTGTGTTTGTCTGCGGGATCAGAAGGTTGAACCAAGAACTGTTTTATATCGAATACAATCATGAAACAAAAACATATGACATCNNATGAAAAGAAAAGAGACTTAATCGTCGCTTCCAACAATACGATTCATGAAGCGGCAGTTTACATCATTACCAAGTAAAGGAAGTGTCATGTATGTTGCAAGATACCAAAAGAAGAGTTTTAAAAGCGAATCAATTGTTGCCTAAATTTGATTTAGTCAAATTCACCTGGGGCAATGTCTCTGAACGAGATGATGAAACCGGGTATATCGTAATCAAACCATCTGGAGTCAGCTACACAGATTTAATCGTGGATAACATGGTTGTTTTAACGCTGGATGGAAAAATCGTTGAAGGAGAGTATAAACCTTCAAGTGATACCAAAACACATCTAGAGGTTTATAAAGCATTTCCTTCGGTCAAAGGAATCTGTCATGTGCACAGCACGTTCGCAACAGCTTTCGCGCAAGCAGGATTACCAATTAAAGCTTTGGGTACCACGCATGCTGATTATTTTTATGGTGATGTCATGTGTGCGAGAGTCTTGACCAAGGATGAACTTGAAGAAGATTATGAAAAGAATACTGGTGTATTAATTGTTGAATCCTTTAAGAATAAAGATATACTAGCGAACCCAGGTATCTTACTGGAAGGACACGGCGTCTTCACATTTGGAAAGAGTGCGGATGAATCCGTACATAACGCTGTTGTTTTAGAAGAAGTTGCGAAGATGAATTATTTATCAACAACTCTAAATCCAAAGGTATCCTCCATACCTCAACATTTATTAGATAAGCATTATTTGAGAAAGCACGGAAAGAATGCGTATTACGGNNTGGACTTAAGCGATCAAGAAATCAAGCATATGGTCGTCACCATGGAAAAAGAACATGTCTTTATCCAGTCCATCTGTTTAAGCGGACATAGAAGGTTCCCTTTGGGCAGCGAAGATCTGAATGTTCAAAAAAAGAGTTTGGAAATCATGGAAAAAGCAGTGCGACTCGCACACCGCTTGGGTGTCAGGTATATCCAAATTGCCGGATATGATGAATACTATAAACCTTCCAATGAAAAGACAAAAGCTAATTTTATAACCAACCTGAGAAAATCAGTTGAATACGCAAGCAAGTATGGAGTTATCCTGGCATTTGAAACCATGGAAACACCATTCATGAATACGACACAAAAAGCGATGCACTATGTTGATTTATTGAGGAGTCCCTATTTAAAGGTTTACCCGGATATCGGAAATATCACCAACGCGGTCAGAAGAAATCCAGAAGATGTAGTTCTTGATCTACATTCTGGAAAAGGACATATCGTTGCAGCACATTTAAAAGCAACCAAGCCAGGCATTTATAGAAATTTGAAGTTTGGAGAAGGACACACGGACTATCAAGCATCTTTAAAAGAATTGTTTGGTCAAGGTGTCAGAGTCTTTGTTGCAGAATTTTGGTACAAGGAGCATACAAGCTGGAAGCACCAGATTAAAAAATCTTATCAATTTTTAACTAAAGAAATTGAGGAGGCTATGAACATATGAAAATCATTCAAAAAGGAAATGCGGTATCCAAGGGCATCGGTATTGGAAAAGCGTATCTTTACAAGCAGTACACGCCAAGAATCGTTGAGAGCAAAATAGACAATGACCTGGTTGCTCAAGAACTGTTGAATTATCAAAAAACTAAATTTCAAGCAGAAACCGAAATTCAAAGCATACAAAGCTTTTTAGCTCAAAAAAACGATGAAAAAGCTAAAATATTCCAAGCACATTTAGATATTTTAAATGATATTGCAATTGCTGAAGAAGTGGAAGATAAAGTCAAAAATGACTTATACACCTATGAATATGCAGTGCACCTCGCTTATGAGATGTTCATTGAAATGCTTTCTGAAGTTGATGATGCATTGATTAAAGAAAGAGTTGCAGATTTAAAGGATGTCAAGAATAGACTCTTAAGAATTGCAAGCGGAGTTGCTGAAGCGAATTTATCCAGGTTGACTGAGCCATCGATTGTTATTGCTCAAGATTTATATCCATCGGATACCGCGACACTTGATCGTACGTATGTTCAGGCCATCGTTACTGAAATCGGAGGCGTTACCTCTCATACTGCGATTATTGCGAAGAGCTATGAAATTCCCGCAGTATTAGGGATTGATCAGATTTTAGATGAAATCAAGCATGGAGAATTTGTGATTGTGGATGCCATCAGCAACAAAATCATCATATCACCTGATGAAGTTACATTAAACACTTATTTAAAGAAACAACAGGACTTTATCGCAAAGCGGGAAGTTACAAAACAATATTTAAGTCAAAAACCAGTTACAAAAGATAAGGTCAAGGTAGAAGTCAGCATCAACATCGGATCAGCAAACAAAGAAGAACTTGATTTCGAACAATATGTGGATGGTGTTGGTCTATTCAGATCTGAATTTCTTTATATGGAAGAAACAGAAATGCCATCTGAGGAAAAGCAGTTCGAGATTTATAAGAAAGCTTTATCCAAGTTTGGAGAAAAGCCTGTTATTTTAAGAACATTGGATATCGGTGGCGACAAGGAATTAAGTTATCTTGAGATGCCAAAAGAAGAAAATCCATTCTTGGGAAATAGAGCGATCAGATTGTGTTTTGATCATATGGATTTATTTAAGACACAGCTGCGTGCAGCGCTTCGTGCTTCTGTATTTGGAAATTTATGGCTGATGTTTCCAATGGTTGGCAGCATGGATGATGTTTATAACATTAAAAAAGTCATTGAAGATGTCAAAAAAGAACTTGAATTGAAGAAACAAGCATTCAATCCTAACTTTAAAACTGGAGTCATGATTGAAATACCATCAATCATCATGGTTGCTGACCATGTCGCCAAAGAAGTCGATTTCGCAAGCATCGGAACCAACGACTTATGCCAGTATCTATCTGCGGTAGACCGGATGAATCCGATGGTTTCCAAATATTATCAAAGCTATTCACCGAGCATGTTTAGAATGATGAAACTCGCAATAGACGCATTCAATCATGAACATAAACCTATTTCTGTTTGCGGTGAACTTGGAGGAGATCTTGTCGCAGCACCGGTATTGCTAGGATTAGGGATGAGAAAACTATCGATGTCGAAAACATCAGTTCCAGCAATCAAGAAAGTAATCATCAATCATGAAATGAAGCAATTTGAGGCAGTAAGCAAGCATATATTAACGTTGAAAACAGAAGCTGAAGTGATTAATTATGTCAAATCACAGCTTAATTTGGAGGACTAAACCATGTATAAAAAAACAGTAACAATTTTAAATCCATCAGGATTACACGCAAGACCAGGATCTGATTTTGTCAATTTGGCTGGTAAATTCAATTCCAGCATCAAGCTTTGGAAGGTTGATCGTCCAGAAAAAATTGCGAATGCGAAATCCATTATTTTCGTTCTTTCATTAGGTATTAAGAAGGATACAGTCATTGAAATCAGCGCTGAAGGTAATGATGAAGTTCAAGCAGTCGATCAGTTGGTAGCAATGATTCAATCAGGTTTTGGAGAAATTTAA
>DOYO01000097.1:7465-53346 GCA_003518475.1 Acholeplasmataceae bacterium | reverse complement strand
CTTTGACTCCCTCATCGTTGGTTCAAATCCAGCTGGGCCTGCCATCTTAATTATTGACAACTCTAGATAGGGCTATAGCCAAGCGGTAAGGCAGTAGGCTCTGACCCTGCGATCGTTGGTTCGAATCCAGCTAGCCCTGCCATCTATACTCCAATAGGAACAATCGTTTCTATTTTTTTATTTTTATGGGATAAAGTAATCTTTCTTGACCATTACTATTATAGGTCAGGAGGAAACAACATGAAAAAATTGATAATGCTTTTTTTACTAGTATTCACATTTTTTATTTTTCAAATGTTCGAATTGCAGGCAGAGGGTGAGTATTATCCCTTGCCAGTAGGTAGAAACTATTTGGATTTGGGTAATCTGACACCTAGAAGCGATGATCCAAACTATGCGTATACGATTGATCCGATACGTGTTATTCCTAATGAAACCTATACGATTGTTTTGGATTACGAATTTTTAGGTCAGCATTCAGATTTTTTAGAATTCGTTTATATTTTAATTGAAGAATATACCGATACAGATCAATATAATTTACTTATCAATGATGATCGAACCAATTTGAGAGCATATATTGAATTTGAACCAGTTACTGATTTGATATTGATTACTTCGCTGCCGATGATGCCAACAACATATGATGCAATCATGTATGTTGGCACTTACCCCGATTTTGATGGATATGAACCTTATATCGACCCAAGCGAGGTGATGAGCTATTTTGGGGTATTGCCTGTGGATTATGATGAGTTGCTCACCACTCAAGAAATTAAGAATTATCTCCAAGCCAATGATCCATATGGCAATCCTTTGAGCATTTCGATTGAAGAAGATGAATATTCTTTAAGCAATAAGCTTCCAGGTACTTACCAAATGATCTTCATGTCCACATTCAACAATATCACAAAGAGATATTATTTGGATGTGCGTGTTTTTGATGCAACTGCGCCAGTTATAGCCAGTATAGGATATATCACAATGCCGTTGACTGAAAAAGCAAGTGTGGCAAGCATTGTATCGCAAATTTCTGTGAGTGATAATGTCGATGATATGGATTCTACTGATTTAGTCATTACCACTGATACCTATACCCCTGCGAACCAAGTAGGATTATATGAGGTCATCGTATCAGCAACCGATCTTAGCGGAAATACATCCCAATTGACTGTAGAGATTGAATTGATTGACAGACATGGACCGGATATCACAGGACCTGCATCCATCTATCTTTATACGAAGGACGAACCATTAACAAACTTACTGATTTTAAACAAGTATTTAATTCTTGATGATGTGGATGGTTTGAACGTGACCGCCAGCTTCGAGTTCAATGACTACAATCAAAATACAATGCCGGGAATCTACATGCTCACCATCCTAGCGAGCGATACATTGAACAACATCAGCCGTTTTTCTTTGAATATCCATGTCATCGAGAATGGAGGTCCTGTTTTTACAACGGATGAAATCGTCTTGTCTATAGATACAGCCTCAGAAATGTCAGATGATCAGTTGATTGAATGGTTCACCAATCACACTTTATCCTCAGGTTATTCGGTCTCGCACGTGCGTGTAATGTTTAATGAATATAAAAACATGGAAAATACTGAAGGAAGTTACTATGTTTATTTGAGTTATCAAGTGAATGGAGAACAACAAACATCACGTATCCGAATTGATGTTGAAAACCAGGATGACAAACCTAATTTTTATGTCTATTTAGCCCTTGGTTGCCCTGTATTATTAGGAATTGCAGGCTTTATCTTCATCAAGCATCGAAAAAAATAGATAATTAAAAAAAGAATTGACTCTAATTTCAAATTAGGGTATAATTCTTCTTGCGCGGGTGTGGCGAAACTGGCAGACGCACTAGACTTAGGATCTAGCGCCATTGGCGTGCAGGTTCAAATCCTGTCACCCGCACCACAAGTTAAAATAAGAGACGACTTAGTCGTTTTTTTATTTGAAAGACAGTTTTTAGAACTTTTGTAATATCATGTGAAAATGTTATCATGCCCTTAATTTTTGGTGTTGAATAGGTTATAATAGATATGTTGAAACGATTTATTGAAAATAGGAGGCATTTATGTTGGAAGTTGGAACGAAAGTTAAGGATTTCACATTGCCTGATGCCTATGGAAAATCTCATCGATTAAGCGATTATTCAGGCAAAAAGATTGTCATCTATTTCTATCCTAAGGACAATACGCCTGGCTGCACGACGCAAGCTTGTGCATTTAGGGATTCTTATGATGATTTTAAGAAGAACGATATCGTTGTGTTTGGAATCAGTCAGGATAGTCCGAAAAGTCATCTTAAGTTTATTCAAGACTTTGATTTGCCGTTCATTCTTCTTTCTGATGAAGAAAGAGTTGTCATTGATGCATTTGGTGTTTATGTTGAAAAGAGCATGTATGGCAAAAAGTATATGGGCGTTGCACGCTCTACATTTGTTTTAAATGAAAAAGGAATCATTACCCATGTTTTTGAAAAAGCATCTCCTAAAGAGAATGCATCTGATATATTAAATGTTTTAAAATAAGTTACGATTCAGGAGGATATTATGGTAGCAAAAAAAGTGATTAAATCAATGGAAGGTAATGAAGCTGCGGCATATTGTGCCTATGCGTTTACCGAAGTAGCTGGAATTTATCCAATTACACCATCGACTCCAATGGCTCAATACGTTGACCTTTGGGCTTCAGAAGGCAAGAAGAATTTATTCGGAATGCCTGTGAAGGTTATTGAAATGCAAAGTGAAGCCGGTGCGGCAGGTACTGTCCACGGTTCATTGCAAATGGGTGTTTTAACAACAACATTTACAGCCTCTCAAGGCTTGTTGCTCAAACTTCCAAACATGTACAAGATTGCCGGTCAATTATTGCCAGGTGTCATTCATGTCGCTGCAAGAAGCATTGCTGCGCAGGCGCTTTCCATTTTCGGCGATCATCAGGACGTGTATGCTGCACGTCAGACAGGGTTTGCTATTCTTGGTTCCACATCCGTTCAGTCCAGCATGGATTTAGCTGGTGTTGCGCATTTATCTGCAATCAAGTCAAGCATTCCATTCCTGCACTTCTTTGATGGTTTCAGAACCTCACATGAAGTACAATCCATCGAAGTTCTCGATTATGAAGTATTCGATCGTTTGTTGGATAGAGAAGCAGTTGCGAAGTTCAGAGCGAATGGATTAAATCCATCTCACCCAGTGACTAGAGGTACTGCGCAAAGCGATGACGTTTATTTCCAAACCAAAGTATTACAGGCTTCCCACTATGCGGGAATTCCTGATATTGTTGCAGACTACATGTCTGAAATTTCTAAGGTTACCGGCAGAGAATATGCACCTTTCGTTTATTACGGTGATCCAGAAGCTACAGATGTCGTGATTGCGATGGGTTCAGTGATTGAAGCTGCTCAGCAGACTGTCGATCATTTGAGAGAAGCTGGAAAGAAGGTCGGCTTGCTGACTGTTCACCTCTTCCGTCCATTTAGCGCTGAACACTTCATGAAGGCGATGCCAAAGTCAGTCAAGAGAATTACAGTTCTTGATAGAACACTTGAAGCAGGATCTGCAGGAAACCCATTATATCTAGACGTGAAGTCGATTTATTATGGAAAACCACACCAACCAGTTATTTTAGGCGGTATTTATGGGTTATCATCCAAGGATACGACACCTCCAATGATTTTGGCTGTTTATGCAAACATGGCTGGAGAACAAAAAGATCATTTCTCAGTCGGTATTGAAGATGATGTTACATTTACTTCACTCAAGGTGGATAAGGCGATTGACATCACCGATAAAGATGCGACTGAACTGTTATTCTTCGGACTTGGTTCTGATGGTACTGTTGGTGCGACTAAGAATATCACGAAGATTGTCGGTGACCATACTTCACTGTATTCACAGGCTTATGCTTCCTATGACTCCAAGAAAGCAGGCGGTGTTACCCGCATGCACGTCCGTTTCTCCAAGAAGCCAATCCGTTCTACTTATTTAGTGAACTATCCACACTTCATTTCCTGTTCTACAGATACATATTTGAGAAAGTATGACATGCTGAAGGGCTTGAGAGAAGGGGGAACATTCCTACTTAATACGCAAACTCCTAAGGATGAAATTGTTCAATTCCTTCCAAACAGAGTCAAGCGCCAGCTTGCACAGAAAAAGGCTAAGTTCTTTATCATCAATGCTGTTGATTTGGCATATGAAATCGGACTTGGTAGAAGAATCAACACCATCATGCAATCTGCTTTCTTCAAATTGAATGAACAATTGATGAATGCTGACGACGCAAATAAATATATGAAGTCCTACGCTGAAAAGACTTATGGTCGTAAAGGCGAAGCGATTCTTGAATTGAATAATAATGCCATTGATGCAGGCTATAAGCACTTAGTCGAAATCAAGGTAGATCCACAATGGGGCTTATTGGAAGATGAAGTCAAGGCTGAAGATATGTCACGTCCTGATTTCGTTAGAAAGATTGCTGATATTGTCAATGCGATTGAAGGGGATTCACTTCCTGTTTCTGCGTTCTTGGGTTATGAAGACGCTCATATGGAAAATGGATCGACTGCTTACGAAAAACGCGGTATTGCAAACTTTGTTCCTGAATGGAGAAAAGAAAACTGCATTCAATGTAATCAATGCGTATTCGCATGTCCACATGCTGTTATCCGTGCGTTCTTAGCAGACGGTACTGAAGCTACAAATGCTCCCGATGGAGCGAAGATGCTTGATGCCAAGGGCAAGGGCATGGAAGGTATGAAGTTCACCATTCAGGTATCGACTTTAGACTGCACAGAATGCGGAATCTGCGTTCAAGTATGTCCAACTCCTAATAAATCCTTAGTCATGGTACCAATTGGAGACGAACTTGCAAAAGGCGCTCAACAAACTGCGGATTACTTCTTCAATGAAGTGACTTACAAAGACATGGGCGTTGACAATCCTAAGAATTTAAGCTTCAATCAACCATTGTTCGAGTTCTCTGGAGCATGCGCAGGTTGCGGTGAAACTCCTTATATCAAGGCGTTAACTCAACTTTATGGCGATCACATGGTCTTAGCGAATGCGACAGGTTGTACATCCATTTATGGTGGATCTTATCCATCAACTCCATACACAACCAATGCTGAAGGCTTCGGTCCAGCATGGGCGAATTCATTATTCGAAGACAATGCTGAATTTGGTTTCGGCATGAGAATCGCGTATGAAACAATGAGAGATAGAATTCAAACATTATTAAATGACCATTTAGCAGAAATGCCAGAATCACTTCAGGCATTAGCGAATGAATGGCTCCAAAATAGAAAGAGCGCTGAAATCACCAGAAAGCTTAAGAAGCCGATGATTGAAGAACTTGAAAAGATTAATAAGCCATATGCGAAGGAACTGCTCACCATCAAGGAATACCTAGTTAAGGTTTCCCAATGGATCATGGGTGGAGACGGATGGGCTTATGATATCGGATTCGGCGGTATCGACCATGTTATCGCGAATAATGAAGACGTGAATATTCTCGTTCTTGATACTGAAGTTTATTCCAATACCGGCGGACAGTCTTCCAAGTCTGCTCCAGCTGGATCGATTGCCAAATTTACTGCAGCCGGCAAGCCAACCAAGAAGAAGGATTTAGGCGCGATCGCCATGACATATGGCAATGTTTATGTCGCTCAAATTTCTCACGGCGCTTCACCAGCTCAAGTGATCAAGGCATTAAAAGAAGCTGAAAGCTTTGAAGGACCATCTCTAGTCATCGCTTACGCACCATGTATCGAACATGGCATCAAGGGCGGTTTGACCAACACGTTCGCACAAGCTAAGCTTGCTACTGAATGCGGTTACTGGCCAACCTACAGATTCGATCCAAGAAGAGAAGCCGAAGGCAAGAACCCATTCGTGATTGATTCCAANNCATGACTATCTGCTTTCTGAATCCAGATATGCGCAGTTAGCGCAGATCAATCCAGAACATGCTGCAGAACTTTTAGATAAGAACTTGCAGGATGCGAAGAGAAGATGGACAATGTACAAGCGTTATTCAGCAATGGATTACGCGATTCCTGAAGAAGTCAAAGCATAAATCATTTTTAACAACCAAGACCTAGTTTCTACACCTGTAGGAGCTAGGTCTTTTTTATTAATAAAAACAGTTACAAAAACAAGTATTCTAAACTTATATCTATCAATAGGTCGAAAAAACTTGACACGAAGGCATAATCGTATTATTATATTCATAATCAACTTATTCTAAGGAGGATTCACGTGAAAAAATTGTTGTTTTTAATGGTTATCTTCTCCGTTCTATTGATGTCTTGCACAGAACCTGAAGTGCCATCAGAAGTTGTAACTTATACAGTAACATTCAACAGTGACGGAGGGACTGCTGTCACATCGTTGACAGTTGATGAAAATGCACTGGTTACTGAGCCAGCAGATCCTACGAAGGAAGGCTATGTTTTTGAATATTGGTATGTGACCGATAGTGAAGTCGAATATGATTTTACGACACCAGTTACTGCGAATATCACTTTAACTGCTTCCTGGATTCTTGATGTTCCTAGCGAACTGACAGACGCTGAAAAGATTCAATTAGATATTACCGATGTTGAAACGCTCATGTTCGTTGACGCTTATCAGCTGAGCTTGCCGATCAGAGGCAGAGTCTCACGGAGCACGATCAAATGGACAAGCAGTTCAAACTATATTTCCAGCACTGGATACATTATTCCAATTCCAGCAACTGAAACAGCGACAACCGGCCAGATTACCGGCGAATTTACATTGAACGGTGTCAAGGTTACACGCACTTATGATATTCCTTTAGCTCCGATGAGCGAAGTTGATATCTCAGTCACAAGATCAGTTCCATTTGAAAATCTTACAACTGAATATACGGTTGCAGATGGAGATGTGAATTTGTATTTTGAAGAAGACGGTTCTGTTCCTTATATCAAACTTGTTGATTTCTTCGCACTTTTGGAAGGTTTCATCGATCCTGAAGTTGAGTTGACATTCACGAAGGGTGAAGGCACATTAGAAATCTTCTATCAATATTATGATGAAGATGAAGATATAACCTATGATTTGATTTTGACAGTGAATGCTGATGATAACACCATCATCACCAACGACCCAGGTTTCTATTGGGCTTACGTTTATTCAACAGAAACCAATTACGGACGTCATATCACCTATGATAACGACAATCCAAATAATCATTCAGTTGAAGGCAGTGATGTGGTTTATGATCTCGATTTATACAATATGGATATTGCTGTATATGAAGGTGATGTCGTTCTTCCTTATTACATTGTGAATCAACTGTTCGCGGGATCAAGTTATTATAACGTTTATTACAATAACGATGGTCTATTTGGTATCTATTCACTACCAAGCGAAGGTTCTCTTGAATACAGAACCATCAAAGAAAGCTCGATGAATGATGAGAAGATGCCAGCAGACTTATTGGTACACACATTCAATATGCTTGCGTTCAATTTGGATTATTTTTACGGATTGAAGGATATCATGGAAGTTGAAACTTATTATGATTTGCTTTATGCACAAAGAAATAAATTACTCACGAACGATCCAGAAGATTTCGATTATGCACTTCGCGATTTACTACTGAAGAGCATTGATGAACCACATACAAGTTATGGATATCCATCTTATTTCAATGAATCTGATTGGGCAGGACCTGAACAAAACGATTTGAAATATTATGGAGATCGATTTAAGTCTTGGTACTACGACGGATATGTTGCAGTGGATGCAGTCATCGGCGCTAAATGGGGTGAAGCAGCAACAGGTTGGAATGCAAGTTCATCAGGAAGACCTCATTACTGGTTCTTAGATGATGTTACCGTCATGTTGAACTTAGATGATTTCAATACGGCGGACATTGAAGAAAGCGCAACATATGATGCTACTTTAGCAAACGCAGTTTTAGAAGCTCCCGATATCAGCTTGGTGCTACCTGCAATCAATTCAGGAAGTAAGTATTTCTACTATAATAACAGTGATGAAAATAGAAACAAATTAGAAGTTTTGGTCAAGGGATTAACAGCAGCAGACTTGACAACTTATGGTAACGCACTTGTAGCCCTTGGATATACGTTCGTTTTAGAAACGACAACCAATCTTGCAAAAGCGAACGGTTATTATCAATTGGTTATTCCTGCAGATGGAACAAATGCTGAACAATCCTATATGGTACAGATTGCTTATAACGAAGCAATGAAATTATTCTATGTAGGTATTATAAATTCTATCCCGCTCAGCTTCGCAGGAGTTTGGCCATTCACAGTCAATATCGATGAAATCGTTTATTCCGATAGCGCAGTCTATATGGAAATGATGATGGATCAAATCATCCTTGCAGCACCAACTCTTGAAAATATCATTCTTGATATCTCATGGAACACAGGCGGTAATGTCGGTGCGCTTTATAGAATCGTTGGTTTTATCACTGATCAACCATTCGCAGTGAGCGGTATCGATGGTGATACAGGCGGCATGTCTACATCACATGTCTTGATTGAAGGCGTTCCAAGTTATGCACATTTGAATTGGGCACTGCTCATCACTCCGGTTTCATTCAGTGCAGCCAATTCATTGGCAACCATCTTCATGGCAAATGATCTTGGTCCGATTGTTGGAAAGACTTCTGGCGGCGGAGCATGTTCAATCACTCCAATCTTACTTCCAAACGGAACTGCATTCACAATGAGCAGCAACAACATCAATGCCTATAGAACCGGTACAGGAACAGAAGAAGACCCCTTTGTTTATCATAATAATGAATTTGGAATCACCCCCGATTTTGCAATCGATATCAATCTGATTTACAACGTGGAAACCTTACTCACAGTATTCAATTAACAAAAAATGAAAGTTTTCATGTAAATAAGGCATAAAACAACGCATTTTATAGTCTATTTGGTATAAAAGAACAATGAAAAACGCTTTCATAACGATTTTTTGATTTATTGTGTATATTTTTCATTGTTTCTTTGATATAATATTACATAATCTTAAGGAGAAAAGGAGAGAATAAAATGAAATTTCCAAAGAAATTGCTTTTAGTTATTACACTAGTTTTTGCAAGTTTATTATTGTTTGCTTGTGAAGACGAAGTCGTTGTAGACGCAGACCCTGTATTAGCAGGAGTTGGTGCCGTTGCGATTGATCTATATGATACATTCGTACCACTAGCAGGCGTTACTGCAACAGATACTGAAGATGGAGATTTAACTGCTGCTGTTATTGTCAAGTCAAATAATGTTGATAACACAGTTGTTGGTACATACTCAGTAGTTTATGAAGTCACAGATAGCGCATTAAATGTTGTACAGGTCGCAAGAGCTGTTACAGTTAACGCATTGGCTGCTGAAGACTATCCTCTAGCACAATACCTAAGCGGTGTTGATCTATCTAAGCTTCCAGCTGAAGATAAGGGTATTCTATTTGCTGCTGCTGAACGTTACCTATTGGACAATGTTTACGCTGGTATTCCACTATATACTCGTGCTACAAGAGTAATGTACTCAGACAGAGTCCAATTATTCAGCCCAGAATATAATGGTGTCCTTGGTTTCGGTACTGCATTCTCACAATTTTCACAGGACGATTCTAATGTATTGATGTATGGTGATACTTATGGTACCGCTGGCGAATATACTTGGAGAGCATCCTTTAATTCCGATCCAACAAGCTTGAACCCATGGAATGCTGATGACAGCAACACGGCTACATTCACTGACATGTTCAATGGCGCATTATATGATTTCTATTTTGATGCTACCAAGACAGGTTATGAAATTCTTCCAAGCTTAGCTAAATCTGAACCAATTCCAGTTAATCCAACTGTAATCAATGGTAAGACTTATGCGAAGGTATGGCAGATTGAATTGAGAGATGACCTTCAATGGAAGTTCCATCCAGAAACTGACGTATCTGGTTTACCTGCAGGCTATGCAGATCTAGATGCTTCCGACTACTTATGGACTTGGCAATATGCTTTAGATAACGACTGGTTCAGAGCTAGAACTGGCGGAGGAGACTTTGTCAGCCAAGGTATTAAGAACGCTGCTGCTTATCTAGACGGAACTGTTGCTTGGAGCGAAGTTGGTTTACGTTTAGCTGAAGGCACTACAAACACACTTGAATTAGAATATGTTAACGAAAAGAGCACATTCGAAATTAAGTACGGATTTGCTGGCGCAGTACTTACTCCAATCAATCAAGAATTATTTGAAGAACTAGGGGAAGATTATGGTATTTCTCCAACAGACGTTGCTTCAAGTGGTATTTACTACTTTGATGTTTGGACTCCAGGACAATTATTAACTTTCAAGAAGAACACTTTACATCCAGACAGCGCAATTTACAAGTACACTGGTTACCAATATCGTTATGTTGACGGCTCAGACAATATCTTTGCTGAATACTTAGCTGGTAGACTAGAAAGTGCTTCTGTTCCTGCTTCACAGGTTACTGCTTATGCAAATGACCCACGTGTTAAGACAGCTCCAGATGCTACTACTTGGAGATTGATGACTAACGGATTTGGAACTACTGATGCTCGTGATGCATACATTGCAGCACATCCAGAAGTTGGACTAAGTGAAGACTTTGTTCCAGAACCAATTCTTTCATACTTACCAATGAGACAAGCTCTGTTCTATGGTTTCGACAGATACCATGCTGCAGTAGAAGTTGTTAAATTATACTTACCAGCTCATACATTGTTTGCTTCAACATACTTCTTAGACGGCGAATCAGGAATTTCCGTTAGAGGTACTGATGCTGGACAAGCAATCGTTGATGATTTCGGTGGCGACTCAAGTGGATATTTCCCAGATGCTGCTCTTGATTTATTCAAGGAAGCTGTAACTGAAGCTATTGCTGACGGTTATTATGAAGCTGGTACCGCTAGCAACTACACAGTGATTGATCTTGTGTTGACTTATGCATCAAGTGGTAACACTTCTGCACAAGCTATGGTTGCAAACATCGAAGAACAATACGAAGCATTATTAGTTGATGATGAAAACTTCGTAAGAATTTCTATCACAGTTGCTGACGTAGCATTCCCAAATAACTACTATGACTACATGATGGTTGCTAATACTGACTTAGGTATTGGTGGTATCAGTGGATCATTACTTGATGCACCAAGCTTCCTAGATGTATTCGCTGACGATAACCGCGGTGGATTCACATTGAACTGGGGCATTGACACAACAACTCCAAATATTCCAGTTTCTTACCATAACCTAGAAGGTAAATTGGTTTATGAAAAGTGGGGCTTTAATGCATTAGTTGAAGCTTTAGTAGGTAGAGTTTATGTTAAGAATGGCGAAGAACAAGTCGCTTGGGAATCTGCAGATGATTTAATCAATGCATACCTAGATATGAACGGTGAAGTTCTTGCTACATCCGTAGACGGCGCTGAATTGGCTAGCTACGTATTAGGCGATACACTTGAAGATTTAGCTACTGAAGAAGGATTTGATTCCTTAGTTGCTAAGATTGTTGTTACTGAATCTGGTTTGAACGTGCTTTATGTAATCTCACTAGAAGGTACAAGCTACAAGATGTATGATCAAGCTTCACTATTCACTACTCCTGATGAAGCAATTGAAGCGGATTCTGGTTATGAACTAGTTGCTCCAGCTGTAAGATTAACAACAGATGCTGAAGTTGCTGCAAATGCTTATATTGCTGGATCTTATCCAACACTTACTACAATTGCTGCAATTGCTGCTGCAAAGGGTTCACCAGTTGAATTTACTGAAATTTATGCTTGTGACTGGGATGGTTGGTCTGATGCTTATGTAGTTGTTCACATCGGTATCTACTACATTGGTTGGTTCTGGCTATAGTATTTAACAATCACAACAAATTAATTCTGTTTTAACGATAACTTAATAATAATAAGAGGGGTGCCATATGTAATAAAGATATACTCTATGGCCCCCCTTATTATGCTTTTTTTATCATATTCATGTGCTATTATATTAAAGATTAAAATATGGTGTAATAACACATGAAGTATGATATAATTAAAAAAAATAAGAGTAAGGATGAGATTAAATGACAAAATACATTATACAAAGAGTCATATGGATATTCATTATTTTGTTTACAACACTCACCATCACGTTTGTGTTGCTGAAACTGGCTCCTGAATATCCACCAACAAAGAATGATGAGAAGGACACTTGGCTTGAAAAGCAAGTTACAGATGGATATTATACATCTGAGTATTACGATGTTGATGATCCAGAGGACATGGCAGCGGTTGATTTAATCCGAACAACAAATCCGGAAATCAATCGTAGTGTTTTTATCGTTAACCCCGTTCGTACAAGCAATACAATCAAGGTATTCACTCGCGTACCCATCTCGGTACAGTATTTCCGCTGGTTAGACAATGTTTTCACGGATTGGAATTGGGGAACTTCAACCAAGATCAGAGTCAATGTTCCAGCATTCGATATCATTGCAGAAAGAATGCCTATTACGCTTTACCTTAACTTAGCCTCGCTCTTTTTCTATTTGCCATTCGGCTTTGCTTTTGGTATATTGGCGGCGCTCAAGAAAGATACAATCGTCGATAATATCATGCAGGTTGTGATTATGATGTTCTTATCTATTCCAAGCTTAGTATTCCTATTGATCTTGATTATTATCTTCAGTTATTCGATGAATAATTTTTTACCGTCATTATTCCCGTTAGTAGGAATTGAGTCAGCTGGCAAGATTGCACAGGGATTCGTGATTCCAGTACTGGCTGTAGGTATGCCATCAATCGCTGGTCTGACAAGAATCTTACGTGCTGAATTATCAGAAGTATTAACATCAGAATTCGTTTTGCTTGCCAAGACTAAGGGTCTTAGCCATACGCAAGCTGTAATGAGACATGCGATTAGAAACTCATTGGTTCCAATGGTTCCAATCATTATCGGTTCATTCGCCGGTCTTTTAGGCGGGTCATTTATTTTGGAAAGAGTTTATGCAATACCAGGTGTCGGCAGAATCACACTACAGGCTCTGGCACAAGGAAACTACGACTATAACGTCATTATGGCATCCAGTGCATTCTATGGCATTGTTGGATTGTTTACGGTTCTGATCGTTGACTTATCCTATGGTATCATTGACCCACAAATCAGAATGGGGGCAAGAAAATAATGATTAACAAAGACTATAACAAAGATGATTTTACATTAGTCCAAGAAAATGAAAGACTTTTAGATAAACCTCTTAAGACAAAGCAACTCACTTATTTCCAAGATGCGATGCTGAGATTTACTAAAAACAAGTACAACGTGATTGCAACCGTGATTCTATCAATTTTTATCCTGCTCTCTATTTTCGTACCGGTGATCACGCCAAAAACATTATACAATCAAACAAATTCCGCATTGACAACACTACCTCCAAGAGTTCCTTTACTAGAAAAAATTGGAATTTTGGATGGCACCAAGGAGTATAAAGATCAGCCTATCGACTATTCGACGATTGATCCTGTAACAGGTCTCGGTTATCCAACAACTGGCTTCCAAATTGATTTCATCGATTTAGACACTCTAACCAATAAGGGTATCGTGGGATCAGAAAGAAGCGAGCTCTATGTTGGCGGTACCAATAATTTATATGTTAACTTTGAACAGATTGCATTTTCTATCATCACTCTTCAGTCTTATCCGATGATTACAGGACACACCATCGAAATTGATGTAGAATCCATGGATGAATCTGCAGTACTCAAGGTATATTTATCTCCTACAAACTCAGGAGGAACGTTAACTTCCTGGGACGATATAACCTTGATAGGAACGATTACTGAAGCTGGAGTCCATACCATTGACCCACTGCTTGCAGTAACTACAGGAACATCAGGATACGTCATTATCAAACTTGAACTTCCAGAAGCAAGCCTTGATGGCAATGAATTTGCTACCTTGAATTCAGTTGAAATCTTCAATGCGCTTGATGTAAGTGTTGTTCGTTTTGAAGGATATACACTATCAAACTTTAATTTATTCACAATCAATCAAACGAATGAAAATGGCCGATATTTGAGAGATGGCGCAGTGATGACTGTCGCAACCTTCAGATACAATGTTTATGATGCACTCTTCGCAGATGCTCCCAGAACAATCGGTGCTGTTGAATATGAAAGAATACTTGAAGATAATCCAGGAATGGCTGATAGTATTGTTGTTGACCCACTAAATCCCAATGCATGGACATTCGGTGAAGGATTCCCGCTAACAGGAGTTACTGGAACAACTTCAATTACCATTGCTGGCAGAGTATACACCAATTATAACGTCATGATGAACGGTGCTTACGCACTCGGATTTGAAGAAGCTCCTTATTTCTTATTTGGAACTGACGTGTTTGGAAAAGACTTATTTACATTAATCTGGCTGGGTCTGAGAACCTCCTTATTACTTGGTTTCTTGGCAGCCTTAATCAATATCATCGTGGGTGTCATTTGGGGTGCGACAAGTGCTTATTATGGCGGACAAGTTGATATATTGATGGAAAGATTTACCGATATTTGGGGTAGTTTTCCTCAAATTACGATGATTGGTATTATAACCGTATTGATAGGACCGGGCTTCCTTGCTTTATTCATCTTCGTTATTTATGACGGATGGATTGGAGCTGCGAAGGTTACCAGATCGCAATTCTATCGTTATAAAGGCCGTGAATATGTATTGGCGGCAAGAACACTAGGCGCATCAGATGGCAGAATCATTTTCAAGCATATTTTACCAAACGCCTTAGGAACCATTATTACAAGAGTTATTTTGAGTATTCCATCCATTATCTTCCTTGAAGTTAACTTATCATATCTAGGATTCGGTATTGGGAACGGTCAAGCTCTCGTTCTTGGTCCGATCACATTAACAGGTACATCCATCGGTGTTATTTTGAACGATGGCCAGCAGCAGATTTTCGCTGGAAATCTATGGTTAGTTATTTTCCCAACCATTATCGTATCCATTTTGATGATTACTTTCAATATGTTTGGTAATGCGCTACGCGATGCTCTGAATCCACAGTTGAGAGGTAGTGAATAATGAGAACAGAAAAGATTCTAGAAGTAAACAACTTAACGATTTCATTTAAAACACCTAACGGCTTGGTTAGAGCGGTAAGAGGCGTTTCATTTGACCTATATAAGGGCGAAACACTGGCGATTGTTGGTGAATCCGGATCTGGCAAGTCAGTGACGACAAGAGCAATCATGGGTATTTTGGCAAGAAATGCAATTATCGATGATGGCGAAATTCTGTACTCAAACCAGAACTTGACAAAACTTTCTGAAGAAAACTTCCACTTAATTAGAGGAAGCAAAATCGGTATGATTTTCCAGGACCCCTTATCGAGCTTAAACCCAATCATGAAGATTGGTAAGCAAATCACAGAAGCAATGCTCGTGAACGGTGACCGCATTAAGAATAGATTCAATGATTTATTCCATAAGGAATACCATGACTATTTGAATATGGTTGCAAGAATTGAGTTTGCTAAAAATGATTTAAGGTTTAAAAAATTTGAAATCAATACCAATAAAGAACTGTCGAAAGAACAAAAAAAGAGTCAAATCCAGGCATTTAAGGATAAGCAACAAAAATTGATTCATGAACTTCATGCAAATCTTCCAGAGTTAAAAGCTAAATATCTTGAAGTGAAAACGAAAGCGAAGCTGCAGACCAAGGAAGAAAAAGCTGCGATTATGCTTGAAAAGCATGAAGCGCTCGGCAAACTTCAAAATGAACTGAAAGCTATGCAAACTAGACTTGCATCCACTACAAAAGGCAGTTCTGATCATGACAAGTTACGTGGTGAACTGGCTGTTATTAGAGAAAATATCTCAAATAATAATGAAGTGTACAGAAGAAAGTTCCACGTTACCAAGAGAGAAGCTTACGAAAAAGCAATTCAAATCATGAAGGAAGTCGGTATTCCAGAACCTGAAATCAGATTCAATCAATATCCATTCCAGTTTTCTGGCGGTATGAGACAGCGTATCGTTATTGCGATTGCACTGACAGCCGATCCAGAACTCTTGATTTGCGATGAACCAACCACAGCGCTTGACGTTACCATCCAAGGTCAGATTCTAAACCTGATCAAGGATATCAAAAAAGAACGTAATCTGTCTGTTATTTTCATCACGCATGACTTAGGTGTTGTTGCGAATATGGCTGACCGCGTTGCTGTCATGTATGCCGGCAAGATTGTTGAGTATGGCACGCTTCATGATATATTCTATGAACCAAGCCATCCTTACACATGGGCTTTATTATCCAGTGTTCCTGACTTAGACACTAAGGATAAGCTTTTATCTATTCCTGGAACTCCTCCAGACATGTTATTCCCACCAAAGGGCGATGCGTTTGCTGATCGGAATCAATTTGCATTAAAGATTGATTTTGAAGAACAACCACCATTCTTTAAAGTTAGCGATACTCATTATGCTGCAACTTGGTTGTTACATCCAGATGCACCAAAAATTGATATGCCAAAAATAATTCAGTATAGAGTTGACCGTTTCAAGCAGGAATCTAAAGATAATAAGATTGCTGACAAGAAACTTAAAACTGAAGCTGAAGCTGCAAGTGTAGGTGAGAAGAATTGAACAATACCAATAGAGAAGAAATACTAAGAGTATCCGGTCTGAAGCAATACTTCAAACTAGGATCCGGTAGAAATAAATCTGTCAATAAGGCTGTTGATGACGTTTCTTTCAGCATTTACAAGGGTGAAGTATTTTCACTCGTAGGTGAATCTGGATGCGGCAAGACAACAACTGGCAGAACCATTATCAAATTGTATCAGTCATCAGGTGGAGAAGTATATTTCCATGGTACAAGAATTGTCAGTGACGTGAAGAGTGCAAAACTAGCATATAAAAATGCAACTTCTGAGATTTCTACAAGTAAAGCAAGCGATCTTCAGCAATATAATGACAATCTGGCTTCTGGGGCAATCACTAAAGAGGAATTCGATTCCAAAACTAGTGAAATTAACGAAAAATACAATCAAAAGGCTTCCGAAGCGCTCAATGTGTTAAGACAAGCAAAAAGAGATAAGAGATTTGAATCTATTGTTGATGAATCCAGCATCAAGGCAAGACAAGACTTAAAGTCACAGCCAAGATATGCAGAAATTGAAGCGAAATACGCTGAAATTAATAAGGAAATTGTAGATAGAATTAATGAACTTCAGTTAAAAGTGGACTCAGCAAAGAGGTCCTTAACAAATACTGAAGGCTCAAGTGACAAGGACGAAGTTAAAAGCGCAAAAGAAAAGTATTCAGATGTACAAAAAGAAATGGGCAAGCTTCAAAAGGAACTTAAGCTGAATGCTGTCAGACAAAAACAAGACGTTCAATTATACAAGTACAGCTTAACCAACAGAAACCGCCTTTTGATGCGTAAAATGCAAATGATTTTCCAAGATCCGATTGCTTCCCTGAACCCAAGAATGACCGTTAAGGAAATTATTGCTGAAGGACTCAGAATCAACGGCGTCAGAAATGAAAAAGAAATTGATGATAGAGTTAAAATCGCATTGAAGACAGTAGGCTTGGTTCCAGAACATGCGAGCCGTTATCCTCATGAATTCAGCGGCGGACAGCGTCAGCGTATCGGTATTGCACGCGCATTGGTTGTTGAACCAACCTTCATCATTGCAGATGAACCGATTTCATCACTTGACGTATCCATCAGAGCACAGATTATCAACCTACTCAATGACTTGCGTGAAACAAGAGGCATCACCATCATGTTTATCGCGCATGACTTATCGGTAGTTAAGTATTTCAGTGATCGTTTGGCAGTTATGTATTACGGCCATATCGTTGAAATGGGAAATAAGGATTCGATTTTCGACAATCCGATGCATCCTTACACACTTTCCTTGATGGAATCAATTCCGCTTCCTGATCCAGAGTATGAAAAGCGTAGAGGAAGAACTGTCAGATACAACCCAGCAGCACAACACGATTACTCCAAGGAACAACCAACACTTAGAGAAGTTGAACCAGGACATATGGTGTTATGCAACACGGAAGAATTTGAAAGATACGTTGCAAAAATTAAAAACAAATGAACTATTTTAGATTATTAATTTTCCTTGTAAGTATGGCACTGTTGGCATTCTTTCTGCATTTGTTGGTTTATCAAACATATTTTACGCATGCCTCCATATCGAATTCCTTATTTGTCGTAGGAATCCTTTTCTTGCTGCCATCAATTGTTGCAATCTCTAGCGCGTATGAAATGTTTAAGGGCATACAATATGTGTTCAGAGTCATTGCCTCACCCTCTTTTCAAAGAAATTATCCAAGATTTCATGATTACAAAGCTGAAAAAGTTGAAAAAAGTAAAACAACTGTTTTTCTTGAAGTTCTGATTTCTTCATTCTTAATTGTGGTCATCGCTATAATTTTAGCGAGGGTATCCATGTCATGAATGAGATAAAAAGAATTAATAGAAAGTTTCTGTTTACTCTAATCTCTTTCGTTTTTATCGTTTTGGCGGCAGCAGCAATCATGGTTGTATCAGGAATCTTCATTGAGAATAATGATATCACCTATGCTATTTATTTCGCTGTTTTGATGGCGCTGATGTTCCTTGTAGCCACGTATAAAAACACGCTTGAACGCATGACGAACACATCCTATATCATTAAAATCAGATCGAATCAATCAGCTCCGCTTCAAATGAATCACTTGAAAAATTTCGATCAAATGACATCCGTTCTACACAGAAAGGGATACTCGAGACTTACCTACGATAACAATCATACTTTGTTTTATAGATTATCAAAGGACAGCGTTAAAAGAATGAACCGTAGATTCATGCTGGAAGTTGTCGTGCTCATCCATAAAGAAACAGATTCATTTTTCCTAGATGTCGTTGATGAGGATATTCACAAAATCCAGCAGCAGCAATTGGCGGAACATCACAAGATCGACCGCATGTTCATCACACAAATCAAGCAATTCAATGAAATGAATGATGAAGCTAAAGAGTCTATCAAGGAAATTGTTTTTGTCAAATCCAATATCGGTATCGTATCTGTAATCAACATCGGTTGTCACATACCGTCAAATTTAGCAGTGATGCTTTATTCTGATACGTATAGCCCAAGTCTTTACTATAAATACCATATTGAGCAAATCAAAAGTTTTATTTAATAAATTGCATAAAGCCTGAAATCCAGTTTGGATTCCAGGCTTTTTAATGCATAAAAAAATCCCTTGCTGAAAGCGAGGGATCAATGATTATAAAACGATTTATTTGTTTTCCAAGGAGATGATTTTTTGAACGCGGATTGCGATGAAAACTGATAATACTAAAGCGATGAATGATGAAATGATGCGGTATGTTCCTCTACCTGATGTAATAAACATGACATTCAAACCGAACAATGCCGTAAAGAACAAGGTAGCTAAGATAGAAAGTACGAGCAACAATGTGTAGGTTCCGGTGAAATATGATTTCGTACATTCACCGTTTCTTGTTTTATAAATATGCATCGAGGGAAATAATGCTGGGAAGACTACTGCAAATCCAGCGATTCCGATTGCCATTTCGAGCGCACCAAGCATATCATATCTCAAGAGGAATATATTGAGTGAGCCAAAGGCTGCAATCGTTAAGATAAAGAATAAGGGGAACAGCTTGCCATCGAATAAGAACGGGTCATAAACATGCGTAGGTTCATCTGTGACAACATATTTTTCAATTGAAGTGACCATTAATTGAAGAACCATCGCTTCTGCAAAGATAATCAACTCCGAGTTGAATCCTGCAAAGATCATCTGAACGTAAGACAATGTCTTATAATTGATTCTCGAAAACTCGTAGACAAGACTCGGATTGCCATTTAAAATATTCGTTTTAATGATTTGAGTCGTTTCCAGGATTAAGACATATTTATACATGTATAAACTCAAGAAGTAAGCAATAATGAGCGCTAAAGCTACGATAGAAAATATTTTAAGACTGGTTTTTGTCAGTTTGAAATTTTCGTTTTTGATCCAGACAAACAGAACAATGAACAAAAACAAGAAAACAACTGTTTTCAGATAAATCAATATATCCGGAATGCCATATCCATCTAACAATGGGGCAACGAATATATTGGAAATGACTGTGAATAGGTCAAAAACCAAAATTCCTCCGACAATTGATGCGAAAACGATAATTTTATTCTTATTGGCTCTATCTAACATGATTTAGTTCACCCACTTTGGTTTGATGATGATTTAGGTAATCGCTACCTATAAGGATATCACAAAAACCGGTAAAAATCTACCTGATTACTACAATAAATAGATTAATGATCGATTGGCCTATATGATACCATGAAATGATTCTATAATTAAACTTGATATGATTCAAGAGTGATTGAAATTCAACAATTTTGTGCAAGATACACATTTTATAAAAAAAGAGCTTCCGGGGAAGCCCATTTTTGGGAGTAACCATTTATGTAGGGATTAAAGTGGATGGCAGTCCTTTTAATCATACAAGGCGTGGTCGACGCCGTATTTTTTGGGAGAAAAATACTTGAATGTAATAAGAGATCATATAAAAGGTAATCCTTACTACATTTCCATTTTATCACAAGGTGAATGAATATTCATGTAAATTTACATTCATTTTCATTGAAAACGTTTCCTTATTCTGCTTATTTATAAATTAGCATATAAATAGCATTATATTGTCTTATGTTATATAATAAGTATGTTAAATTCAAGGAGGTCTACATGGCAAAATTAGAAATTAAAAACCTTCACGTCGGTATTGAAGGGAAAGAAATATTAAAGGGTGTTAACTTAACGGTTAACTTTGGCGAAGTACACGCAATCATGGGCCCGAACGGAACTGGCAAGTCAACGCTTGCGAGCGCTCTGATGGGTCATCCAAAATATCAGGTTACAGAAGGCGAAGCTTTCCTAGATGGAAAAAATCTGCTGGAAATGGAAGTTGATGAACGCGCTAGAGCAGGTTTGTTTCTTGCGATGCAATATCCTGCAGAAGTACCAGGTGTTACCAATTCGGATTTCATGCGTCAAGCCTTAAAGGCGACTTCTGGTAAAGAAGTTGGCTTGTTTGAGTTTGCAATCAAATATGAAAAAACGGTTGAAGAATTGAAAATGCGTCCAGATTTAGCGCATCGTTATTTGAATGAAGGTTTTTCAGGCGGAGAAAGAAAGAGAAATGAGATCCTTCAATTGAAGGTTTTGAGACCTAAGTTCGCCATTCTCGACGAAATCGATTCTGGTCTTGATGTCGATGCATTAAAGATCGTCGGAGAAAATGTCAATGATTTGGTTGGCGGAGAATTTGGTTGCATTTTAATTACACATTATCAAAGAATTTTAGATTTCATCAAGCCAACACACGTACACATCATGATTGATGGAAAAATCGTATTGAGCGGCGGCAAAGAATTAATCTCCAAGATTGACAAGAATGGATATGCATGGGTTAGGGAAGAGTTAGGAATCGATTTCGTTGAAGGCCAAGAATAATGAGAGACATTGTTATTAAAAATCATGAAATCCAAACAAAGCTTCCAAAGGATTTCATTTACGAAAACCAAAAACTCATTATCCCAAAAAATATCCAATATCAAGAACCTATTAAAATTACAATTCAAGATGACAATAACGAATCGCTAGAAATTGTCGTATCAGAAAATACAGGAATAAAAATCATTTTAGAACTATCCAGCAAAGAAGTCACACCTAACAATTACAAGTTAAACTTGATTGCAAAACAAAACTCACAGGTAAAATATCTTCTTGTCAGCGAACTTGCCAGTAAAAAAGCGCTAGTTGAACATTATTTCACAGCAGAACGAGATGCAAAACTTGAACTGATCGGCGGATTCGTTTCCGATGTCATCGATGCCAAAATGCATGTTGATCTGATTGGTGAAGGCGCTGAAGTCAAAATGCGTGTTGTTGCTGTTTCATCAGATGATAACAAGCAAACGATTGATGTATTGATTATTCACAAGGCACCAAACACCTTTGGAGATATGACCAACATCGGAATTGCCAACAAACGCGGTAGAATTCTTCTCAATGGTGTCGAAAAAATAGAAAAGGGGATGAAGCATGCCAATGCTTTCCAAACCTTAAAGGGTATCATCATGTCTGACCAGGCGATTGTTGAAGTGAATCCAATCCTGCTGATTGATGAGTTTGATGTTAAAGCAGGTCATGGAGCTACCATCGGCAAGATTGCTGAAGACGCTTTGTACTATTTAAGAAGCAGGGGACTCACCCAACGTGAAGCTGAAAAGCTGATCATCAATGGGTTCCTCAAACCCGTCATCGATGAAATCGACGATGAGCCACTGAAGGAAAGATTTGCGCATCTTGTTAACTCGAGAATATGATTGATATTAACAAAATCAGGAAAGATTTTCCTGTTTACTCCAAACAACCGAATATTGTCTATCTAGATTCCGCAGCATCATCGCTCAAGGTAAGATCGGTCATTGAGCAACTTGACCATTATTATCAGGATCTTGGTGTGAATGTGCATCGTGGAGCATATGAGCTTGCCTATCAAACGACAATGCTTTTTGAAGATGCAAGACAAACGGTCGCAAAATTTATTCATGCTGATGAAGAAGAAATCGTGTTTACCAGAGGTGCGACAAGCGCACTCAACATGGTAGCTCATGCTTATCGGGATATACTTAAACCAGGCGATGAGATTATCACAAGCGAACTTGAACATCACTCTTCTGTTCTTCCATGGATGATCATCGCAAAACAAACAGGAGCATCACTCATTTATATACCTCTGACATCGTCAGGAAGAATTACTGTTGAAAATTTCAAGTCTGTTTTAAGTGATCAAACCAAGGTGGTAGCCTTGACACATGTCTCCAACGTCATGGGTTATCTAACACCGATTGCAGAAATCACAAAACTNNGCATTCTCAGGACATAAAATGTTCGGTCCATCAGGTGTTGGCGTACTCTACGGCAAAAAACACCTGCTCAATCAGCTTGAGCCATTTGAATATGGCGGAGAGATGGCAGACATTGTATTAAAGGATAGTGTCACATTCAAAGAAGCTCCAATGAGGCTGGAAGCAGGCACGCCTGTCATTAGCGGAGCAATCGGTTTGGCGGCAGCAATCCGTTATATCGATTCGATTGGATTGGATAACATCCATCAACACACGCGTGAACTTCAGCAATATACCCTAGAGAAACTGAAACAAATCGAAGGGGTTACCATTTATAACGAGTCCGCTGAAAATCCAGTGATTACATTTAATATCGACAATGTGCATCCCCATGATATTGCAACCCTACTTGATCAAAACCATGTCAATGTTCGGGCAGGTCATCATTGCGCACAGCTGATTACCAGATTTTTAGGTGTGAGTTCAACATTAAGGGCATCATTCCATGTTTATAACAACAAACAGGATTGCGATGCATTCATCAATGCAGTGATTGCTGCAAAAAATTTCTTTTTAGCATTTTAGGAGCGTACTTTTATGAATATTGAACATCTGTATAGACAAGTCATCATGGATCACTACAAAAGTCCGAAGAATAAGGGAATTGTTGCTGACAACAGTTATATGACTGTACACCTTAACAATCCAAGCTGCGGGGACGAAATGACTGTTCAAGTCAAGGTCCAAGATCATATCATTACTGATGTCAAACACCAGGGAACTGGTTGTTCTATATGCTGTTCAAGCGCAAGTGTCATGAGTGTGACTCTTAAAGACCACACAATAGTAGAAGCTCAGGCTATCCTGCATGAATTCTATGAGCTGATTAAAGGGTACCCGTTTAATCAAGAGATCTTAACAGGAGACGCAATTGTTTATCAAGGCGTTTCCCAATTTCCTGCACGCGTCAAGTGTGCAACGCTTGCTTGGAAAGCAGCCGAACAAGCAATCATTAAAATAAAGGAGGGTAAAACGAATGGATGACAACAAAAAGAAAATTGACCAAATCGTCGGTGAATACCAATTTGGTTGGAATACAGAAACAAAATCTGTTTTTACAACAGGAAAAGGAATCAATGAAGATATTGTCCGTTCCATCAGTTCACACAAAAATGAACCTGAATGGATGCTTGATTTCCGTTTAAAGAGCTATAAAAAATTCGTTGAATTGAAAAATCCAACGTGGGGACCAGATTTATCGTTCATCAAATTTGATGAATTCACATATTTTATCAGAGCGAGTGAACGCGCTGAAAACAACTGGAACGATGTTCCATCAGAGATTAAGGATACCTTCGAAAAACTAGGAATTCCTGAAGCTGAAAGAAACTACCTAGCAGGGGTTTCAACACAGTTTGAAAGCGAAGTTGTTTATCACAATACACTGAAAGAACTTGAAGATCTAGGCGTCATTTATGTGGATACCGATACAGCGCTTCGCGACTATCCAGAATTGGTCAAAAAGTACTTCGGCAAGGTGATTCCATTTTCAGATAATAAATATGCAGCGCTCAATAGCGCCGTATGGAGCGGTGGATCATTTATTTACGTCCCCAAGGGCGTGAAGGTGACAAAACCTCTTCAATCCTATTTCAGAATTAATTCCGATCAGATGGGTCAGTTTGAGAGAACTTTGATCGTTGTCGATGAAGGCGGTTCTGTTAACTATGTAGAAGGTTGTACAGCCCCTGTATATTCAAAGGAATCCCTACATGCCGCAATCGTAGAAATCATTGTTGAAAAAGATGCGGTTTGCCGTTACACAACCATTCAAAACTGGTCGACCAACGTCATTAATCTTGTCACAAAAAGAGCATTTGTTTATGAAAACGGACATATGCAGTGGATTGATGGAAATATCGGATCCAGCGTCAATATGAAATACCCTTCTTGCGTCCTTCTTGGAGAAAGAGCGAAGGGAACAACAATCTCCATCGCGTTCGCTGGCAAGAACCAAATCCAGGATGCTGGAGCTAAAATGATCCATGTCGCACCAAATACGACCTCAACCATCATTTCCAAATCCATTTCAAGAGGCGGAGGTTCTGTAAACTACCGAGGTAAAGTTGACTTTGGAAAGAATGCCAAAGGCGCTAAGGCGCATGTGGAGTGCGATACCATCATTTTGGATGATTTCTCATTCTCAGATACAATCCCGACAAATATTGTTAGGAATTCTGATGTATTCCTTGAACATGAAGCAACCGTTTCAAAGATTTCAGAAGAACAATTGTTCTACCTGATGAGCAGAGGACTTACTGAAGCGCAAGCGACAGAAATGATTGTTATGGGCTTTATTGAACCATTTGCAAAAGAACTCCCAATGGAATATGCCATCGAACTTAATCAGTTGATCAAGCTTGAAATGGAAGGCTCCATCGGATAATTAAATCAAATGAATAAATAAGGATATTTGCATAATTCAGCAAATATCTTTTTTATTTAGTATAAATAGGGTAAAATTAGCAATAAGGTGATATTATGAAAAAAGGGTTAATTTTCATTGTTTTTCTGTCAACCATACTATTAAGCGCTTGTCAAACCAAACCTTCCTACGAAGCCGTATATGAAGATTTTTCAGTGCATCTTGAAGAAAACCAATCGGTTTATCTTGAACGCATTGCATTCATCAACCGCATCACGGATGAATTGATCAAGGGTGTTGTTAAAGTTAAGAAACTTTCATCCAATTTAAGTTCCATAACCTTAGGTTCGGGAATTGTGTTTTATGATACCCCGTTGTACTATTACATCATCACCAACAACCATGTTGTCTTCGATGACAATATTCCTGATTCCGATTATATTGTCTATGATTATCAAAACAATAGTTATTCGGCGACATACATCGTTGGAGATAATGATTATGATCTTGCAGTCTTGAGAATTAAAAAAAGATATTCTGATTTAACCGTACTTAAGTTTGCTACAGATAATCTTGCGATTGATAATCACATCACGACAGTCGGATATCCTGAAAGTCAATCGAATGCGATTAATATGGGAGAATTGATTGATTACGGTCCAATCGGCATTGATTTGCCTACTTCAATCATCAATGTGCAGTTTGACGTCATGATTGCGGATTTACCTGTCAAGGTAGGTTCAAGCGGAAGCGGAGCAATTGATGATGAGTTTGGTTTAGTTGGAATTGTTTACGCAGGTAATTTTACAGGGGGCAGCAATATTTCTGATTATGCTTTCCTAATTCCAATCGAGCAAGTTAAATTATTTCTTGATGAAAACGACTTATTCTACAGGGAGGTGTCATGATGAAGAAAGTGATGCTTGTTGTAGTTGTTTTACTTTTATCGCTCACCCTCTTTGGTTGCAAAGATCCAGATCAGGATCCAGCAGTCATCTTGTTCAATCAATATGAATCATATTTAGAAGAAGATATCATGAGTCCTGAATTCTTTGATAACTTTTTGAATGAAGCTTCCAATCAAATCATCCCGGGAATTGTAACCATCAAAAAAACGATTAAGAATTCCTTTGGTCTAACTGTAGATACTAAGGAAGGTACCGGATTTATTTATGAAATTTACGATAATTCGATGCGTGTGCTAACGGCTTATGAACTTGTTACCTTGGAATCGGAAGAGTTTACGGTATCCTACGAAATATATGATTATGCGAATCGTTCATATAGTGCACTTGTTTTAGATCGCTCTGAAGCTTATGGGCTTGCAAGACTCAAATTTGATACGATTGCATCCATCGCCCGCATTAGAAAATTGATGATTTCAAGATATATCCCCATGGACAATGAACCATTATTGATGATTAGCGATTATCAAAGAACGCATAATTCAATGGTGATGGGACTATTGGAATCAAAAAACGAAGAAACTGACCGTTATATAACAACATTTCCTGCTGATGCCTACAGTGTTGGCGGAGTTGTCATTGATATGAGAAACGAGATTGTCGGTGTGACCATCAGATATTATGAAGACCAAGCGGTTATTATCGGACTTCAATCAATCAGAACTTACTTAAATATTTAGCAAGGGATAGTACCATTGAAGAAGGGAGAACATGACATGTATAAATACTTGATAATAGAATACAAAAAACAAGAACAACTTGATGACTCCATGATCATTTCCCTATTTTCTGAGTTTGTAGAATTTACTCATGTCAAAACCCTTGATCATCAAATCATTCTTTTCTATGAACAAAATATTGATATATCCTTTAAGGATGTCATCTTGAATGTCATGAGCGACACGCTCACTGACTTAAGGCTTTACGCTTCCTATCATTACGCCACTGAACTGGAAAGAGATCAGCAACTTGAAGTTGTAAGAAAACTATTAAAGGATATACAATTTGCTCAATATTTTTATCTAGATGACAAGATTATTCTTAAGCATAACTTGATTCACATCACAGAAGAACTCAAAAAGCATATTTTAAGGAAGTTTACGAACGACCAAACCATGCTCCAATCCATCAAGGTTTATCTGGAATCCAACCAAAACAGCAGTTTAGCTGCAAAAAATCTTTATGTTCATAGAAACACCTTGATTCAAAGACTTGACAAGTTCAAAGAAATCACAGGCTTTGATGTCAGAGATTTCAATGATGCATTTCCCATTTATCATCTCATTAAGTAAAATGTGTGCACACTGCACATTTTTTTTTTTAGAATTGCTTGCTATAATAGTCTCAAAGTAAAAAAAGGGAGAAAAATATGGCTACTTTAAAACTTAAAGGTATCAACAAGATTTATCCAAATGGAGTTCAAGCTGTTTTCGATTTCAATCTTGAAATCAGAGACAAAGAATTTATCGTTTTCGTCGGACCTTCTGGTTGCGGTAAATCAACTACACTCAGAATGATCGCAGGTCTTGAAGAAATTTCTTCAGGAGAATTGTATATCGATGATGAACTTGTCAATGACAAGGCACCAAAAGACAGAAATATCGCGATGGTATTCCAATCCTATGCGCTTTATCCACATATGTCCGTGTATGATAACATGGCATTCGGATTGAAGTTAAGAAAAATGCCAAAAGATGTCATTAACGAAAAGGTTAATGCTGCTGCTGAAATACTAGGACTGACTCCATACTTGAAGCGTAAGCCAAAAGCACTGTCAGGCGGTCAAAGACAACGTGTTGCCTTAGGTAGAGCAATCGTGCGTAATGCCAAGGTATTCTTAATGGATGAACCATTATCAAACCTAGATGCTAAGCTTCGTGTTCAAATGAGAGGCGAATTGATCAAGCTTCACAATAGAATTGAAACAACAACCATTTATGTAACCCATGACCAGATTGAAGCGATGACAATGGCTAGCCGTATCGTCGTCATGAAGGATGGATACATCATGCAAGTCGGAGCTCCAAAGGCTATTTATGACAATCCTAATAACTTATTCGTTGCAGGTTTCATCGGTACACCTCCAATGAACTTTATCAGAGGAACTGTTGACAAGAAAGGTGTATTCACTGCTGGTGATCATACATTGGTTGTTCCAGAAGACAAGATGGAAATCATCAGAACGAATGATATGCTTGGAAAAGAAGTCATTCTTGGTATCCGTCCTGAAGATATTCATGATGAACAAGTCGTCATGGACACTTATCCAGGAGCTATTTTAAATATCGTTGTTGACGTTGCTGAACTTTTAGGTTCTGAAACCAACATCTATACCAATGTTAATGATAATCACATTTGTGCAAGCATCAATGCGCGTTCAGGTGTTAGAATCGGTGATAAAATGAACCTTGCATTAGATATGCACAAGTGCCATTTCTTTGATCCATCATCAGAATTAAGATTGGTTGCTATTGAAGAAAGACCAGTCAAGAAGGCAGAAAAAAAAGTAGTTGAGGAAGTTAAATAAGTAAAAGGCCACCCGGCCTTTTTTTATTTATATCAAATCATGATCCAATACATAGAAAACACCGCAGAAGGTTCAATCCTATATCAAGAAGGAGCAATCATCAAACTTACCATATCTAATCTTTCCTATATTAAAAAGAAATGCATAGAGTCCTTGTTTACCTATGATGGATATCTGAAAGCAATTCATAAGAAACTTGGTTTTAGATATAAAGTACCTGTATATATCGATGATGTCACACTGATGATTCCGACGAAAAGAGTCAGAGATTACGATAATATTTGGATAAATTACGCATCTATTTGCGAGTTAATCGAAGGATTAGAAGGTACGGATATTATCTTTTATGGCAACAGGCAAATCCATTTAAAAAATTCTTATCAAACGTTAAAAAAACAAATAGATGAATTAGAACGTATTCGTTTCATCAAAGTAAAACATTTTCATTCCTAATCTTATAGAAAATGTTTACATATAGTGTTATAATATAGTCGGCTTAAATAATAGACGATTGCATCATTAAGGAGGAAAAATGATGGCAAAAAAAACAATTAAAGACATCAATGTCAAAGGTAAAAAGGTGTTAATTCGTGTCGATTTCAACGTTCCGTTAAAGAATGGTGAAATCAGTGACGAAAATAGAATCGTAGAAGCGTTGCCTACGATTAAGTACGTACTCTCCCAAGGGGGTAGAGCAATCGTATTTTCACATCTCGGACGTGTCAAGGATGAAGCAGACAAGGCAAAGAACAGTCTTGAAATCGTAGCAAAGAGACTGAGCGAGCATTTGAATCAAAAGGTGGTATTTGTACCTGTAACAAGAGGTAAAGCCCTTGAAGACGCAATAAATGCGCTTAAAAACGGTGAAGTACTCATGTTCGAAAATACTAGATTTGAAGATATTGATGGGAACAAGGAAAGCAAGAACAATCCTGAATTGGGTCAATACTGGGCTTCTTTGGGGGACGTATTTGTCAACGATGCATTCGGTACTGCGCATAGAGCAGCAGCTTCCAATGTCGGAATCGCAGCAAATATCAAAGAAACAGTTGCAGGATTCTTATTAGAAAAAGAAATTAATTTCATTGGCGGCACCTTGGAAAACCCACAAAGACCATTTGTGGCGATTCTTGGTGGAGCCAAGGTGTCAGATAAGATTGAAGTCATAAAGAATTTATTGAAGATTGCCGATACTGTATTGATCGGCGGCGGCATGGCGTTTACCTTCTTCAAGGCGCAAGGTCTTGAAATCGGAAAGAGCCTTTTGGAAGCCGACAAGGTTGATCTCGCTAAGGAATTATTGGAACTTGCAAAAGGGAAAATCATTTTAGGCGACGATGTGATCACTGGAAAGGCATTCGATCCTGAAACAGAAAAGAATGTCAGATCCATTTATGCAATTCCAAGCGATGAACTTGGTTTGGATATCGGACCAAGAACGATTGCAGAATTCGAATCCTATATCGCAAAAGCTAAAACTGTGGTTTGGAACGGACCTCTCGGCGTATTTGAATTCGCTAAATTCGCTGAAGGAACAAGAAGTATTGCACAAGCGATTGTTGAAGTTAAGAATCAGGCGACAACCATCATCGGTGGCGGAGACTCTGCAGCTGCAGTCATTCAATTCGGTTTGGCTGAAGGCTTTACGCACATTTCAACAGGCGGAGGGGCTTCACTTGAGTATCTTGAAGGCAAAGTGCTTCCAGGTATTGAATGTGTAGATAACAAATAATGGACATTGGAACAAAGATTAGATCGCTTAGACTGGGAAATAATCTGACGCAGGAAGAGCTTGCTGGCAGACTTGATTTGACCAAGGGCTATATCTCCCAACTCGAAAACAATCTGACATCTCCATCGCTGCAAACCCTGTTCTCCATTCTTGAAGTACTGGGTACCGATATCCATGAATTTTTCTCAAAAGAAGAAGAATTGACGGTTATCTATAAAAAAGAAGACTTCAAAAACGATAAAAATGAAGATTTGAAGCATATGATAACTCAGATTGTTCCAAATGATTTACAATATGAAATGGAACCTGTCATCATTGAATTGGAACCGGGCGGCCAGTCTGTCATGCACGACCCCCATCCAGGTGAAGAATTCGGTTACATCCTCGAAGGCCAAGTGACTTTGGTACTTAATAAAAAGAGATATGCAGTCCGTAAGGGTGAAGCATTTTATTACCTCGCCAAAAAGGAACATTATCTCATCAACAACAGTCAACAATATGCAAAGGTGCTATGGATTAGCACCCCGCCAACGTTTTAACTAAGGAAGGATCAAACTATGGAAAAAGAAATCTTGATTAAAAGCACACAAGGCTTACATGCTAGCCTGGCAGCTAAGGTTGTTCAAACTGCTTCCAAATACGCTGTAGAAATCGAACTGCATTACCAAAATAAAATCGTTGACTTAAAGTCAATCCTGGCTTTAATGTCTCTCGCTGTTCCACATGGAGAAAATGTTAGAATCGTTGCTAGGGGAGCACGTGCTGAAGAAGCAATCAAAGACGTATCCTCTATCTTAGGGTAGTATCATGAGAAAACCTATCATTGCAGGAAACTGGAAGATGTATAAGACCAAAGATGATGCTCTAGCATTCATCTATGCGGTCAATCTCGCTGTTCCAAGTAAGGATTTAGTTGAATCTGTCATTTGCGCACCATCTATATTTTTAAGAGACCTTGTAAAAAGAGAAGGCGAAAATATTAAAATCGGTGCACAAAACATGCATTATGCGAACGAAGGAGCTTATACAGGCGAAACATCTGCTGCCATGCTGAAAAGCTATGGTGTCGATTATGTCGTCATCGGTCACAGCGAACGTCGTG
The DNA here is from genome assembly GCA_003518475.1 of Acholeplasmataceae bacterium. Classification (GTDB taxonomy): domain Bacteria; phylum Bacillota_I; class Bacilli_A; order Acholeplasmatales; family Acholeplasmataceae; genus Peloplasma. Next base: position 21,596 of record DOYO01000097.1, on the reverse strand, counting down.
CATATTTTAATGAAACTGATGAAACAGTGAACTTAAAGGTGATTCAAGCAATCAATAATGATATCACTCCAATCCTTTGTGTCGGTGAATCTTTGGAAATCAGAGAAGCTGGAACAACAGACCAAGTTGTTAAAAAACAGATTGAAAAAGCTTACTTGAATNNCTCTATGGAAAAGAAGTCGCGGAAGCGGTTAGAATCCTTTATGGAGGATCTGTCAATACGAAGAATATTGAAAGTTTGCTTTCAATGTCTGATATCGATGGAGCGCTTGTTGGCGGAGCATCACTCGACCCGAACTCGTTTTTAACACTTGTTAAGGCTGCAGCACATAAATAAGACCCGTTTTGGGTCTTTTTTTTATTATTGTGTTATAATGAACTTAAAATATGTGGAGGGGTCCATGTTAAAAAATACAATGACGAAACGTTTTAACAAGATGGTTGTTAAGAGCGTGATTTTGATGGCAATACCGATGATTTTATTGGGTATCGCTTTATTTATGTTTCCAGAAACACTTAGAGAAATCTTGATACTTGCAGGATTGTTTCTGTTATTGGACATGCTGGTTTTCNNAATTTCAACGCGTATGGCTATAAAAATATGCAAATTCCTAAGTCGTTCATTCAAAGCAGAGTGGATTACTACTATCATTTATACCCAGCTTTAGATCAAATCAATGAAATCAATGAGTACAAACTCGTTGAAGTCAGTGCATTCAAATACGCTTTGATAGAAGATGTGAACAAGAAAAGATGGATTTCATCCTTTCAATATTTAGAAGAATCCAAGTCTTAACCGAATCAGAGCACAAAAAAAAGATGAGTCCGAGGATTCATCTTTTATTTTTGTTATCTGTTGTAGAATTCAACGATCAATTGTTCATTGATTTCTGGTAGGATTTCCTTACGTTCTGGATAACGAACGAATGTTCCTACGTTAGTGTCTTTATCGAATGATACGAATTCAACAGATGCGTATTGTCCTGCAAGCGCATCAACAACGACTTTTAAGCCCTTGGATGTTTCTCTCAGCGCAATCTTTTGATTGGGTTGCAAACGATAGGATGGAATATCGACTTTCTTGCCATCAACTAGGAAATGTCCATGATTGACCAACTGACGAGCCTGAGCTCTTGTTTTAGCCAATCCTAAACGATAGACGACGTTGTCAAGACGGGATTCAAGTAAACGTAAGAAGTTTTCACCTGTTTTACCTTTAATCTTTCCTGCTTCATCGAATGTCTTTCTAAATTGCTTTTCAGATACTCCGTAAGTGAATCTTACCTTTTGTTTTTCTTGTAGCTGAGTACCGTAATCGCTAACCTTAGAACGACGTTGTCCATGTTGACCTGGTGCATAAGGGCGCTTTTTCAATTCAATTCCTGTTTCAGAAATGGAATATCCTAAACGACGTGATATTTTCCATGATGGTCCAGTGTAACGTGACATAATTTTTACCTCCTCTTTTTAGTTTTTGGTAGGCAAAAACTGCAAAGTACTTAATTAAAAGGTATCCCGATATTCTGTTCACCTAAAAGCAGATAGGGTACTAAGGGCTCCAAATTGGGTAGGGATCGTTCTTTTAAAAATAGTTCGCCTGCTTTTTACCGACGCAATTTATTTTACCCTATAGGGTATTAAATGTCAATTGTTTTTATCAATAACCCGACGAATTGTTCGAAGAAGCGCACGGTATCATGGTCGAATCGATCAATCACCGGACTATCTACGTCTAAAACGCCATAAAGCTTGTTTTTGATGAAGATTGGGACAACCACTTCAGACTGGCTCGCAGAATCGCAGGCGATGTGATTATCGTGCTGATGAACATCTTTGATAACCATCGTCTGTCTTTTGACTGCAGACTCTCCGCATACGCCTTTTCCTAGTGGAATTTCAGCACATGCGACCTTTCCCTGAAAGGGACCCACAAGAAGTTGTTTTCCGTCATATAAATAAAAACCAACCCAGTTGATAAGATCAAAGGATTCCTTAAGAAATGCCGATGCATTTGACAGCAATGCGATTTGATTGGGTTGGATCTCTAGTAAACCCTGAGCTGATTCTAATAATTCTTTATATTTCATGATATCACCACCGAAAATATTATATCATATATGATAAAATAGTTATGGTGATAAAACATGACGAAAAAAATATTAATCCGCTTCGGCGATATGATGCTGAAAGGTAAAAATATTGGCTTTTTTATTAAGAAGGTGAGAGCGCACCTTGTAAGCAAGCTCAAAGATTTGGAAGTGAAGTACGAATTTACGCATGATCGCATCTTTATCAGTTTTGATGAGAAGGATGAACAAACCATACTGAAGAGACTGGATCAAATCCAGGGTCTTTATTCCTATAGCGTTGTTTATGTTGCAGAACCGAAATTCGAAGATATCATCGATAAAGCGATTCAAGTTTTAAATATAGAGATTAAGACGGAAATGGTCCGGCTTAAAATTGAAACCAGAAGAACTGATAAAACATTTCCGATGACAAGTCTTGAAATCACGCAAGCGATTGCCAGCCGTATTTTATCTGGAGCAGAAAAGAAGTTCATCGTAGATGTCAGACATCCTGAAGAAGTATTGAACATCGATTTAAGAAGAGACATCGCATATATTTACTTAAAGAGCTATAAAGGCATGGGAGGATACCCGTTCGGCACTGCTGGAAAGGGATTACTCATGATGAGCGGAGGGATAGATTCTCCAATTGCCGCTTATCTATCCATGAAACAAGGGATTGATATTGAACTGTTTCATTTTGAATCTACACCGCTCACCCCTCTTGAATCTGTACAAAAGGTCATTGATTTAACTAAAATTCTCGCAGAATTCACACCAAGTGGTATGATAGTACTGCACTTGGTTCCCTTTACAAAAATCCATGAGGAAGTTTTAGCCAAGGTTTTTGATCCTTATATCATCACTGTCATGAGACGGATGATGTACAGGCTTGCTGAACGTTTTGCCAGAAAAAAGAAATTGCTATGCATCATCAACGGAGAATCTGTCGGTCAAGTTGCCAGTCAGACCTTAAACAGCATGCAGGTTGTGGAAGCAGTTACGAAAATACCGATCTTAAGACCATTGATTACCTATGATAAACAAGAAATTGTAGATATATCAAAAAGAATCGGAACCTATGAGACATCTATCCGTCCATTCAATGATTGCTGCAGCATCTATGTACCGAAATCTCCAGTAACCAAACCAATGGAGGTTTATGCATTAAAGTATGAAGAAAACATTGATTATGATACATTAATTCTAGAAGCTATTAAAAATGTTAAAACATTGGAAATTTCAGGAACAACCGATCTTGTCATTTCCGATTATGGTTTCACTGTAAAAGAATCACTTGACACATATGAAAAGGAAATGATGACTGATGCTGATCACATCCAAACAAAATAAATCATTCAAGCTGTGGAAGAATTTGAAAATCAAAAAATATCGTGACGCTTCCGATATGTTTTTGGTTTACGGAAAGCATTTGATTGAGAAAGCCAAACAGCATGATGCGATTGAAGAAATTCTTTCTACCAATGAACATAGTATTGATACGGTGCTGACAAAGGAACTGATGGATGAACTCCAGCAAGCTGAAACTTATTTTGACGATATAGCTGTCTGTAAAAAGAGAAACCCAACCATCAAATCCAACAAAATATTAATGCTTGATGATGTGCAAGATCCGGATAATGTCGGAGCACTGATTAGAAGCGCAGCTGCATTTGGATTTCTTCATGTCATCGTCAGCTTGAAATCTGCCGATTTTTACAATGAAAAAACAATCAGAGCATCCAAGGGGTCCATTTTTGATGTTTATTTGGAAAGAAGACCTCTTGAAGCTGCTATTCTTGAACTTAAGAATGAAGGATACCAGATTGTATATGCCGATGCCCATGAAAAAGGGGATTCAAAACAGAGTGGAAAGGTCGTTTTGATTCTTGGAAACGAAGGACACGGAATTTCTGATGAAATTAAAAGTCTATCTGATCGTTCTATCCACATTCCAACAAGGAACGTCGAAAGCCTCAATGTCAGCGTTGCTGGCGGTATCTTGATGTATGAATGGAGAAACCTATGAAACCAATCATAACAGGATTTTTAGACCATCAGGGAAAATCTACATTTGATGAACAAATCGCTCTAGCTCTCAAGCATCATATTGATACCATCTGCCTGAAAACATATAACAATCGACCCATCATTGAAATATCCGACAATGATTTAAAACAAATCATCCAAACAACTAAGGATGCCAAGATTAAAATTGGCGTCATTGATACCGGAATCATGTCTTATGACTTATATGATGATAAGAAACATAAAGACGCTCTTGATGAGTTCAAATACATGGTAAAAGTCGCTGATAAACTGAAAGCATCGCATTTATACTTCAGATTGCCGATTTTCAATGACGTCATCAAAGAGTACGACGTCATCAGCAAGAGATTGGATTCCTATGTTGATTTTGCGATGAGAAATAGCAAGAAAATCATCTTATTGCCTGTGCATGATTATAAGGCAAGTGTCTATGCATTCATTTTAAAGAAAATTAAGTCAAATGTCATATCCATCGCATTTGACCCTGTTTACATCATGAACAACAATGAATCAACAACAACTTCTTATCGCTTGCTCAAAAAGAGAATAGGCATTTTCATGGCACGAGATGCTGATCGCCACGGCATGCCGAAGCTCATGGGCTACGGAGCTACAGATATCACTGAAATCATGAAGAAACTCTTCAGAGATAATTATGCCGGTTTTTTATCTGTGGATAATCAGTTTTCTGAAACAGTATTTGATGATGAACCGAAAAAAGTCGGATTCTTAAAAAGTATCTTCTCTACTGAAAAAAAGAAGAAAAATGATGTTTTAACTGAACTTTCCAAGAAAATATTCCCCAATGAAGAAACAAAAAATGTCACCTATGATGACATTTTAGCGAATCAAATCAAAATATTGAATTTATTATTTAAGTAAGCGCGTCCTCAATCTCATCCTCGAGATCATCTTCAGATTGGATGAATTCAAAGGCTGGCTTCGCGTTTGGCAATTCTTTAAACAGCTTGCTGGTGTACATGATTCCATTGATATGATCATATTCATGCTGGAAAACTATTCCGACATAACCCTCAAGATGCAGTTCTACCGGAATTAATTGATCGCTTTGAATATCGTATGCGAGTCCTACAAAGGATACCGTTTCATATCTTGGAGTTAATCCCTCTGTATCACGGTCTACGCTCAAACAGCCTTCTCCGCCTGGTACGTAAATCAGGGATTTACTCTTTTCCTTAAGTACTGGATTCACCATAGCGTATGAGTAAAGCGTCCCATCAAAATCAGTCACGTGGCAAGCAAACATACGCTTGGAAACGTTGACTTGCGGAGCAGCAAGTCCGACAGCTGGACGCAGTCCGTACTTTTCAACCATTTCGTTATCCTGTGAATGAATGACGTATTCCAACATCTCTTTGAGCAGTTTTTTATCAGCTTGAGTCAAAGGAAGTTTGACTTCCTTGGCAACGGTTTCTAATGTTTTATGTCCTTCACGGATTATATTTTTCATCAATATCATGTTCAATGCACCTCATATTTATTATATCATAAGGAGGAAATCTATGCGTATCGATAAGTTTCTAAGCAATTTAAAATATGGGTCAAGAAAAGAAATCAAGGATTTTCTCAAGGATGAAGACGTTGTTGTCAATGAAAACAGGATCTTTGATCCAACGTTCGATGTGAATCCTTTAGTAGAAGATATTTACCTGAATGGTGAAAAGATCTTCTATAAAGATCAGATCAACCTTGCAATATACAAGCCTAAGGGCTTTTTATCCGCGAACACGGATAAAATGCACCCGTGTATCGTCCAGCTGATTCAAGCGCCTTATAACCGATTTGATTACGGTATCGCTGGAAGATTGGATATCGATAGCGAAGGATTGCTGATTCTAACGACAGATGGAGAGTTGGCGCACCACATCATGCATCCGAAGACCCATATGGATAAAACATATGAAGTTACACTAGACCGCGAATTCAAGAGTGCGAAAACGCTGCTTAAAGGTGTAACAATCAAGGACGGCAAGGAAGTTGAATATCTTGCGAAAGCTTTATCAGTCATAGTTGATGGACTTAAGGTTACCATTGTCATCGATGAAGGAAAGTTTCATCAAGTTAAACGGATGTTTCAAGCGGTTGGTTATGAAGTGCTGAATTTAAAGCGCATCAAAATCGGGAACTTATCTCTAGATGATTTAGTTGAAGGGCAATACCGGTTATTTGAAAGGAGCGAACTCTTATGACATCAATCATCATGCAAGCTTATCAAGTGCTGGATGAAATCAAGAAAGATTCCACCTATCAAAAAATTAAGCAGTTTGATCGGGTGGTAACAAAGCTCTATCAGGAAGAAACTCAGGCATTTCAGAAAGCAAGAGCGCATTATGATCAAATCATGAATGAAGGGGGAACATACCATCCGGATTTCAAAGATGCAGTTCGAACACTTTCAGAGGCGAAATCGATATTATACAGCAAAGAAGAAGTTAAAACCTACTTCGAGTTTGAAAAGAAATTTGAAACAGAACTTAATGATTTTCTATTTGAATTGACGCAAGCCGTTTCGTCTCATATCAAAACACCGGACAAAATGGGTATTATCAAAAAAGGAGGTAGCTGTCATGTACGCTAATCGTATGGCATATATTGTTTTTTTCCAAGGTAAACATGTGATTGAAAAGCTCCAGACAATGCCTGTGGATATCGCTTATGTGTCTGAAAAACAAAACTACGCAGTTGTTTATGGAGATAAGGATCAGGAAGCAGCCTTTAAAAAAACATTGAAGGATGTCAAGGGTTTCAAGTTCATCGGACCATCCTTGATGTATGATCCCAACTTAAATTTTTAACTGTTAAGTAAAAAGACTTGACAGATGAATTTTTTTGGTTATAATGGTAGTGGATATAAAAAAGAAAGAGAGTGAACAACATGGCAGTTAAACTACGTTTACAACGTTTTGGCACACACAAGAGACCATTTTACAGAGTTGTAGCAAGCGAATCAACAAAACCAAGAGATGGAAAATTTTTGGATTTATTGGGAACTTATGATCCTATTTTAGGATTGGTTTCTGTAGATGCAGAAAAAATCACAAAGTGGATTGGTCAAGGCGCACAACCTACAGATACTGTAAAGAGTTTGTTTAAGAAGTACGACGTTCTTAAAAATAAGTAACAAAAGGGGGAACTTATCATGGCGGTTGATTTTGAAAAACTCATCAAAAATATGATAATGCCATTAGTCGTTAACCCAGATGATGTATTAGTTAAGATCCTATCTAACGATGAGGAAACAATTACCATTCAACTCATGGTCAATGAAGCGGACTTAGGACGCGTGATTGGCAAGGGTGGAAAAATCGCAAGCGCAATGCGCACGATTGTTTATGCAGGTGCTTCAAGAGAAGGCAAGCGCGTACAAATCGACATTGACTCATTTTAAGGAATGAACGCTATGTATCTTATTGGTAATATTGCAAATACACACGGCATTAAGGGAGAGGTTAAAATCTACAATCTAAGTGATTTTAACCGCTTTTTAGTTTCTGCTAAAATCTATGTGCAAATCAAGGGTGTAAAAAAATATTTCATCATTGAAAGAGTCAGACCACAGGGTAACCTCTTCATTGTGAAATTCAAAGGTATTGATAATATCAATGATGTCTTGGCCTATAAAGGCATGGATGTATTTTCTGATGAAGATGTCTCTAAGCAGCTTGAAGAAGATGATTATCATTACACATCGATACTAGATAAAGACGTTTATTCAGAAGATGGAACGCTTTTAGGGAAAGTCATCAGTTTGGTTCCGGTACCTCAGGGTCATTTGATCGAAATTGAAAAAACAGATGGGAAAAAAGCTCTTGTTCCCTTTGTAAAAGCTTTTGTTAAAGAAGTAACTGAGGATAGAATCATTATTCTTCCAATCGAGGGATTATTATGATTATCGATATCGTTACGATTTTTCCGGAGTTTTTTGATACTTTTCTTGGAACATCGATCATCAAGCGCGCAATTGAAAGCAAGTTTGTTGAAATCAATCTTCATCAACTGAGAGACTACAGTCATAACAAGCATAAGAAGATAGATGATACGCCTTATGGAGGCGGAGTGGGCATGCTGATGCAATTTCCTCCCTTCTATGACGTGATTGATAAATTGAAGGGTGAACAGACAAAAGTCATTTTGCTCTCTCCTCAAGGAAAGCTCTTCAATCAGGAAACAGCGAAATCACTCGCCCAATCGAATCATTTGATTCTATTGTGCGGTCACTATGAAGGCATTGATGCACGCGTTGAATCCTTGATTGATATGGAATTATCGATTGGTGATTATGTCTTGACAGGCGGTGAAATCCCTGCAATGATTGTAGCTGATACAGTCTCCAGACTGCTACCTGGCGTCATTCATGAGGATTCATCTCTTGAAGACAGTTTGCAAAACGGTTTACTCAAGTACCCTCAATATACAAAACCTGATCACTACAAAGGATTTGATGTACCTGAAGTGCTTTTATCAGGCAATCATCAAAACATTGAGAAATGGCGTAACGAAGAGCAAATTAAACAGACATTCATTAAAAGACCTGATCTCATTGAAAAAGTAAAACTTTCAAAAGATCAAGAAAAAGTGTTGAAGAAAATTAAAGAGCATTCAAAATAACAATGCAAGGGCAATAACTTGCATTTTCTTATGAAAAGTATTAATATATATGCATGGCAATCTTTATATATTTATAAAGAGTTTTTGATATGGATAATCGAAGAAAAGAGGAAAGCAAACATGAATTTCATTAAAAAATTAGCACAAAACAGCATCATTGTTGAGTTCCTTTTTGTCGTATTCATTGTCTTCAGCTTTGACTTCATCTTCATTTTCAGATATGGATTCGGAGTTTCTCTGGGGCATTGGATTATTGCATTCTTCAATGTTGCTATCATCGTATCCACATTATCTTTCATTAAAAAAAATAAAACGAGATATATCGCTTATTCCATTTACATCCTGATTATGTTCACTTTCTTCGTCACAGACAGCACTCTGTATTATTTCAAACAGGATGTCACCTCGATTGCGATGCTTTTGGAATCAGGAAAGAATACAATGAAAATCGGACTTAAGTATAATCCCTTGACACCATATGGCGTTCTACTTTGGATGGGAATCATTTTATTTGTACTATTTACTGTCAAAGTGTTGAATAAAATAGTTAAACTGAATCAGGAAACCCAAAGACACCGTTTTGTGAGCAGAACAATCTATTTGACTGTTTCCATGCTTGGTTTGCTGTTCAGCCCTTTCGTTATCGATTCAGCAGACTTCTTAACCTACACAACTCCAGCAGACAAGAGTCTGTTTGTGCAAAAATTCGGTTCGATCACCTATCATACCAAAGATATTGTAACCTATGCAAACAACGCCATCAAACCATTATTATATTCAGAGGAATATGAAGAAATCATTGATGAAGTTATCGTAGAAACACTTGCTGACACGTCAATCTATTTTGGAGCGTTGTCTGGACAAAATGTCATCATGATCATGTGTGAAACTTGCGAAGAATATGCGTTCACACCGGAACTTACACCAAATTATTACAGATTATATAATTCTGGTATTTACTTTAACAATTTCTATTCCGCAGCGAAAAGCAATTATACTTACGATGCTGAATTTAAATCCTTAACATCGATGATGTATTTCCAAGCTGACAACTTCATGTACACTTTTGGCGGTAACAGTTATCCGAACGCTCTCCCCTCAGTACTAGCCGCAAACGGTTATACTGCAAACTCATTCCACGATTATTATAAGGATTTCTTCAATCGCGATGAGATGCACATGAGCATGGGCTTTGAAAACTTCTATGGTGTTGAAGACTTAGTGGTTCCTGAAACAGATGGATGGCCACAAGATTCCATGATGTTTGAACAAATGAAAGATTTGATGGTTCCGATTCAGGAAGATCCATTCTTCACATTCATCATCACCGTCACACCACATGGACCCCATAACGAGTATCGGGATGAACTTCAGGAGTATTATGATTTAATCGCCCTCGATCCGCAGTATGATGAATCAGAACTGGAATTGACGACTTTAATGGCTGCACAAATGGATTTTGATAAAGGCTTAGGTATACTTTTAGACGATTTAACTGAAAAGAATCTTCTAGAAGAAACAATCATAGTCCTTTACAGTGACCATAAAAATTACTCAAGTTATCCGATAACCCATAAATATACGCCAAATAGCGATGTTCCTTATGAAATGGAAAAAGTTCCATTCATCATCTACAGCCACGCTTTAGGCAATTATCTGGAAGATACTTTATCATCTCATTATGACATCACCCCAACCGTTATGGACCTTCTAGGCATCCGTTATTATCAGGATTACTATTATGGCCAAAGTGTGTTTTTGGAACATAGGCTTGATTTACCGATCATTTTAACGTATTCAAGCTGGATCAGCAAAGAAAATGTCGTCTTGTTTGATCAGATTTTAGCGGGTAATGACAACCCTGAAGATTATGAACTGAAGAAGCAATGGGTCTATGAAGTGATTGACATCTATGAAAAAATGTTCCAATCTGATTATTTCTTAGGCAAAACAACTTATTTACCGAATACATAAACCATTTGACGACAAAGCGCCACGAAAACTGTTGCAAGTTTTCATTAACTTTGTTATAATGATAAAGCCGTATAGTATTACATCAAATTAGCACAATGGTCCGCTGTCACAGAACATGAACATTGGAAGAAAGAGAGTGAGTCGAACATGTCAAGATTAAAAGGGCAAGCACTGATTGCTGCTGTCACAAATTCTTACATCAAGGATGTCCCATCCTTTAGTTCAGGTGACACCGTCAAGGTTTACGTGAAAATTAAGGAAGGAAACAGAGAACGTCTCCAGTTATTCGAAGGTCTGGTCATCAAAAGACAAGGCGGAGGAGTTTCTGAAACATTTACTGTCCGTAAGATTTCTTATGGCATCGGTGTAGAACGTACATTCCCGGTACACGCGCCAACAATCGATCGTATCGAAGTTGCACGTCAGGGTAAAGTCAGACGCGCTGTATTGAATTACATCCGTAATTTATCAGCAAAAGCATCAAGAATCAAAGAAAAACGTTCAGTTTAGTAAAGAGGCAATTATTGCCTCTTTATTTTTTTTGAAAACGAATGAAAATATTTTCATGAAATGCTTGAAAGCCTTTACACATAATGATATAATTATTTCATAATACAGAAAAAATTGGAGTGATTATAGATGAGTAATGCAACCATTTATGACGTAGCAGGAGCAGCTGGCGTATCGTTGGCAACCGTATCCCGCGTACTTAATAATCCTGAAAAAGTTAAGGAAGAAACAAGACAGCGTGTCTTGAAGGTCATTAAGGAATTGGGCTATCGCCCTAACGTGATTGCACGTGGTCTCGCAAGCAGAAAGACAACAACAGTCGGTGTTGTGATTTCTGATATCACCAGAGCATCTGTAGCTGAAATGCTGGGCGGTATCAGTGATATTGCGCAGAACTATAAGTATTCAATCAAGCTGTTCGCCATTCGTGAAGATATGGATGTGCTGGATACGCTTCAAGATATCGTTGCAGAACAGGTGGACGGAGTTCTTTATTTAAATGACGAACTTTCCGAAAACAGAGTCGATGACATCAAAAAGATGTTCAACAGTAATGGAATTCCATTTGTTTTCGCCAATGTTGTTTCAGATGATGCGGAAGTTCCCACTGTTTCCATCGATTATGAAAAAGCAGGATATGAAATCACGAAGTTGATGTTAAACGATCACAGACAAAATGTATATCTGCTCAGCACAGCAAGAAGATATTCCGTCAATGATAAAAAAGAAGCAGGATATACAAGAGCGATGGAAGAAGCTGGTCTTGAACCGAAGATCTTTAGAACAAGCGGAGACACAAATATCAACCGTATGCATTTTTCAACCTTCTTCTCAGATAAGAAAATTGATGGAGCCATCGGTGTCAGAGATTCAATCGCTGTATCCTTCATGAATATCGCAAGAGACAACGGCAGACTCGTTCCACGTGATCTTGCAATCGCAGGATTCCAAAATACCAAATATGCCTTATTATCCAGACCAACCTTGACATCCATCGATGTTCCAGTATATGATATAGGTGCTGTATCGATGAGACTTTTGACTAAATTGATGAACCAAAAGGATGTTGACAATATCAGAATCATCCTTCCTCATTATATCGTCAAGAGACAATCAACCAACTAAATCGATCAAAGATATAAACTTCAGTAGAGACTTTGAGTCCTAAGAAAGAGACTTCATGATGGTGTGACATGGAGAGAAGACAAAGCTCGAAATACATTTATGGAGATCATCATAAAACAAAGTGCTAGATACTTTCTAGAACTAAGGTGGTACCGCGGATTATTTCGTCCTTAGAGTTTTCTAAGGACGATTTTATTTTAAAATCAGGAGGAAATATTATGAAATTATATGAAGAACTCATCTGGCGTGGACTGATTAAAGACGTCAGCAATGAAGAAAAAGCGAAACAGTTACTAAATGAAGATAAAATTAAGTTTTATTGCGGATTTGACCCAACAGGAGAATCTTTAACCGTTGGTCATCTCGTCCAAATTGTCAGAATGCTTTTATTGGAAAAAAGCGGACATACGCCAATTGTTTTAATCGGTGGAGCAACAGGCTTGATCGGCGATCCAAGACAAACAGCAGAAAGAAAATTACTGACATTGGAAGAATCCCTGCAAAATGCAGAGAAAATCAAGAAACAGCTCAGTTACTTTTTAAATCCCGAAAAAGCAATTTTCGTGAATAATTACGATTGGATTGGTAAAATTGATATGATATCCTTCTTAAGAGATTATGGAAAACACTTTTCAATCAACTATATGATTGCCAAGGATACCGTCCAAAAGCGATTGGAAATCGGGATATCCTACACTGAATTCAGTTACATGTTGATTCAAGCTATTGACTTTCTTCACCTCTATCAGGAACTTGATTGCAAGCTTCAGTTTGGTGGATCGGATCAATGGGGCAATATCACCACCGGTTTGGAGTTAATTAGAAAAATCGAAGGCGACCAAAGTCAGGCAATCGGATTATCTTCACCATTACTGCTCAAAGCAGATGGATCCAAATTTGGAAAGAGCGAATCAGGAGCATTATGGTTAGATCAGAATTTGACTTCGCCATATGAAATTTATCAATACTTTTTAAATGCATCGGATGCTGATGTTGTGAACTACCTAAAATCGCTCACCCTCTTATCTAGAACAGAGATAGAAGCGCTTGAACAAAAGATGATTCTTGAACCTGAACAAAGAGAAGCCCAAAAAACACTCGCAGCAGAAGTTGTCAAACTTGTTCATGGAGAGAAAGCTTTGAAAGAAGCACTCAAAGTGACAAACGCGCTATTCTCCGGAGAATTCAGTGATTTATCTGAAAATGGCTTGATGATGCTATCAAAAACGCTTGATACTGTTCATCTTGACGAACCGAAAGGTATTTTGGATATCTTGGTTGAAACCAATCTTGCATCATCCAAACGAGAAGCGAGAACCTTCATCCAAAGTGGAGCAATCCTTTTGAATGATCAAAAAGTCAATGAAGTTGAATTTATAGTGACGAAAGCAATATCCATGTATGATGCCTTCATCATCGTACGTCGCGGGAAAAAGAAATACGCAATGATCATCTTTAAATAAGGAGCAAATTATGGATATCGTACTTTATAATCCACTATCAAGAAATGGAAAGAATGAGAAGTTTATCGAAAAAATCATGAAGCATTTAAGAAAAAACGGGAACGCTGTAGTTCACTACAACGTGCTCGCAATCGATGATGTGGATGCGTTTATTTCAGGCTGCGCTCCAGAAGACCGCATAATTATTGTGGGTGGAGACGGGACAATCAACAGGCTCGCAAATACAATCTATAATCTCGATATCAAACAGGAAATTTTCATGTATCAGGCAGGTACTGGAAATGACTTCGTAAGAAGTCTTCATACCAAAGC